>JBKBXN010000017.1:0-25258 GCA_046314055.1 Brevundimonas sp. | reverse complement strand
GCATAGGCGGCGAAGGCGTCATAGCCCAGGCTCTCGATCGGGTTCAGATAGCCCATCAGCACGATGGGCGTCGCGTCGTCGCCCTTACGGAATTCACGCGCCAGATCCATGGTCGAGCGCAGGCCGAACCCGGCCTTCATCCCGCGAATGGCGGCCCGCTGGATCGGCGGCCCCTCGGCCATCGGATCGCTGAACGGGAAGCCCAGCTCGATAATGTCGGCCCCGGCGGCGGGCAGGCCGGTCAGGATCGCCAGCGCCTCCTCGCGCGAGGGATCGCCCCCCATCACATAGGGAATAAAGGCCGCGCGGCCCTCGACCTTCAGCGCGGCGAAACAGGCGTCGATACGGGCGGTGGTCATTGGGTGAGCATCTCGGTTTGGGGCGCTCCGCAGGTGTCCCTGACAAGAGCGATCACCATGACGGCAGTCTTCGCAGGATCAGGCTCGCCATCTACAGCGAAGGTCGAAACCAGCCCGGCCTCACATGAATCGGGATTTTCAGAATCGGCGGCTTTGAAACGCCCAAAGCCAAAACTGACTTCGGGTGCCGCGCCGACTGTAAAGCCCTGCTGCTTCAGCCACTCAATCAACTGCTCGTTCACCGCGCGCGCCTTCTCGCGCGGATATGTCAGACAAAAATGGCGGTCGCCGCCTTCCGCCGAAGGCGGGCACTCGGTCTCGACAACGGCGTCCTGGATTTCAGGCAGGACAAAATCATCGCGCCAGTCCGCTTGCGACGCGAGCAAGGCAGAAGCGGCAATAGACGCGAGGATCATTGCGGCGTCGTGCCTTCAGCAGGCGGGGTCGCACCAGCAGCCGCGCACACGTCGCCTGGAATGGTGGCGAAGCCCAGATAGGCGGGCAGTTCGGCGACGGCGGTCTTGGTGGTGTCGTAGAAGGCGACCATCTGCATGCCGTCGCAACCGCCGGCCTCGCGGCGCTTGATCAGGACGACGCGGTTCTCGTCGCCGCCCGCCGCCAGCCAGCCCTTGGTCGCCAGATCGGCGATATAGGCCTCGGCCAGGGCGCCGACCTGCCCCAGGGGCGCGGTGACGCACCAGGCCCGGCCGGCCAGATTGTTCAGACCGCCGCAATCGGGCGACAGCTGCGCGCCCGGCAGCAGGGCGACATCGGCGGGCTGGACCTGCGCGGGCGCGGCCGTCGTCTGGCCAGGCGTCTGGGCCTGAACGGCGGTCGAAAGGCTCAACGCGGCGGTCGCCGCCAGCAGGATACGGATCACAGTTCCACTCCCAGATGTTTGGCGACCTGGAATATGTCCTTGTCGCCCCGGCCCGACATCAACAGGACGATGTCGCCGCCCTTGCCGACTTCCCGCGCCACTTCGCCGGTCCGCGCCAGGGCGTGGGCCGGTTCCAGCGCCGGGATGATGCCTTCCAGCTTCGAGCACAGCTGGAAGGCCTCCAGCGCCTCATTGTCCGTCGCCGACCGATATTCGGCCCGGCCGATATCATGCAGCCAGGCGTGTTCCGGCCCAATGCCCGGATAGTCCAGCCCGGCCGAGATCGAATGCCCTTCGACGATATTGCCGTCGTCGTCTTGCAGCAGATAGGTCCGGTTGCCGTGCAGCACGCCCGACCGGCCGCCCTTCAGCGAGGCCGCGTGGTCCGGCGTATCCAGCCCATGGCCCGCCGCCTCAACCCCGATCAGCCGCACAGCCTCGTCCTCGATGAAGGGGTGGAAGGCGCCGATGGCGTTCGACCCGCCGCCGATACAGGCCACGACCGCCTCGGGCAGCTTGCCCATCCGGGCCATCGACTGCGCCTTGATCTCCTTGCCGATCACCGACTGGAAGTCGCGAACCATGGCCGGATAGGGGTGCGGCCCCGCCGCTGTGCCGATGATGTAATAGGTGTCCGAGACGTTCGTGACCCAGTCGCGCATCGCCTCGTTCATCGCGTCCTTCAGGGTCGCAGCCCCGGCCGTGACCGAGAAGACTTCCGAACCCAGCAGACGCATGCGGAACACGTTCGGCTGCTGCCGCTCCACGTCCACCGCGCCCATATAGACGGTGCAGGGCAGGCCGAACCGCGCCGACACCGTCGCACTGGCGACGCCGTGCTGGCCCGCGCCGGTCTCGGCGATGATCCGGGTCTTGCCCATGCGGCGAGCCAGCAGGATCTGGCCCATACAATTATTGATCTTGTGCGCGCCCGTATGGTTCAGGTCCTCGCGCTTCAGCCAGATCCGCGCCCCGCCGAAATGTTCGGTCAGACGTTCGGCGAAATACAGCGGGCTCTCGCGACCGACATAATGGGTCAGGAAACCGTCCAGCTCAGCCTGGAAGCTCGGGTCCGCCTTGGCCGCCTTATAGGCCGCGTCCAGCTCGTGGATCAGCGGCATCAGGGTCTCGGCCACGAACTGTCCGCCATAGGGCCCGAACCGCCCCTGCGCGTCCGGCCAGGCATAGGCGTTGGACAGCGGCTGGGCAGGATCAGGGATATGGATGGGGGTTTGAGCGTTCACGAGTCCAACTTTCACGCAGGGAGGCGTCGTAATTACGTCCGGCGCGCGTTTTGGATGAAGGCCGCGATCCGGTCGGCGTCCTTAACACCCGGCGCGCTTTCGACGCCAGAGGACACATCCACCATCGGCGCGCCGGTGATCCTCAGCGCCTCGGCCACATTGTCGGGATTCAGCCCGCCCGCCAGGAACCAGGGATGGCGAAACGCCCGGTCCGCCAACAGGGTCCAGTCGAAACTATGCCCCACCCCGCCGGGCAGGACCGACCCCTCCGGCGGCTTGGCGTCGAACATCAGATGGTCGGCGTGATAATCCCATTCGTCGGCCGCGAAGAAGTCGTCGCCATGCCGGATCGGCAGGGCCTTGATCACCCCGGCCCCGGTCAGGGCCCGCACGCCTTCCGCCCGCGCCGGCGTCTCGGATCCGTGCAGCTGGATGAAGTCGGGCTTCAGCACCCGCGCGATCTCTTCCAGCAGGCCGTCGTCCGGATCAACCGTCACCGCCACGATCTTCGCCCGCCCCCTCGCCCGCTCGAACAGGTCGGCGGCCGCCTCAGGCGCCAGATGCCGGGGGCTTTTCGCAAACACCACCGCCCCCACGAAATCCGCCCCGCCATCCAGCGCGGCGTCCAGGGTGTCAGCGGTTGTCAGGCCGCAGATCTTGATCGCAGTCATAGCGAAACGACCTCCACGCCCTTCAGCTTGGCTGCTGCCGCAAGCTCCTTGTCCAGAGTGGCCAAGTCAAAACCGTGTCGCAGAACCACGGCCAGATGCAGGGCGTCGGGTGTTCTTAAGCGTGTTCCATCGCGCAACAGCGCACGGCATGTCACAAAATCCAAGTCGTCCAGACGGCATTCGTCACGCCCGACGCGCCAACCGTCGAACTCGGCCTCGATCTGATCGCGCTTCTCCGCCTTCATAGCGCCCGACCGCACGCGCAATCCCAAGGCTGAACTGAACTCCGCCTCAGCCCACCGGCTGACCACCACGTCCGTCCTACGGATCAGCAACGCCGCCGCCCATTCCGAATGCTCGTCTTGAACAAAGGCCGAGACGAGGACGCTGGTATCAAGATAGAGGGCCAAAATCAGTCTTCGTCGCGCATCTGGCGGACCAGATCGACGGCGTTCAGACCATCCTCCGGCTTGGCGCGGACCCGTCTAAACCAATCCATATCGACATGTCGGGGCGTTGGCTTGCTCTCCTGCGCGGGCTCAAGCCGCGCCACGGGGACGCCCCGCCGTGTGATGGTCACGGCCTCGCCCGCCAGCATGCGATCCAGCAGCTTGGGCAGGTTGTTCTTGGCTTCGGCGACGGAGTAGCTGGACATGGCCATCAAGATAGCCATCTGGCGTCAAAAGTCCACAATCTCAGCTCAGACGAAGATCGACGCGATCTCCTCCGGCGTCAGCAGCCGCCATTGTCCCGGCGCTAGGTCAGCCGGCAGGGTCAGCCCGCCCAGTCGCTCGCGGTGCAGGGTCTCCACATGATTGCCGGCGGCGGCGAACATGCGCCGCACCTGATGATAGCGCCCCTCTGTCACCGTCAGCAGCGCCTCGGTCGGGGACACCACCTCCAGCACCGCCGGGGCCAGCGGCTTGTCCTCGCCCTCCAGCACCAGCTCGCCCGAGGCGAACAACGCCCCTTCCGTCCCCGTGAGCGGCCGAGCCAGCCCAGCGCGATAGACCTTGCCTACATGGCGTTTGGGACTGATCACACGGTGCAACAAGTCCCCGTCGTCGGTCAGCAACAACAGGCCCGAGGTCTGTTTGTCCAGCCGCCCGATTGTCGAGATGGCCGGATCGCGCGCCCGCCAACGTCCCGGCAGGATGTCATAGACCAGCGCGCCCTCTTCCTTGTGCGAACAGGTCATGCCCAGCGGTTTGTTCAACAGAATCACCAGCCCCTGAACCGGATCCAGCGGCTCGCCGTCGATCTCCATCCGCGTCGGCAGATCATGCGTCACCGGGATCCGCGTGGACACGTCCGTCAGGTCCGCGCCGTCCAGCACGATCCCCCCGGCCTTGGCCATCCGCGCCATCTCGGCCCGCGACCCATAGCCCATCGACCCCAGCAAGCGGTCGACGCGAGAGGTGGGGACTTTTTTCATGCGCTACCGCCCTTCGGGCTGCTTGAGCGCGGCCTCACTTCACCGCCTCGAACAGCTTGTACCCGCCCGCATCCGCGACCAGCCGCACCCGCATGAAGGCCGCGTTCAGCTCCGCCTCGTACGGCAAATGCCGGTTCGCCACGATCCAGGCGACCCCGCCCTTCTTCAAAAGCTCCGCCGCCTTCCTGATAAAGGCCTGCCCCAGCCGGCGATCCTCGGCCCCGCCGTCGTGGAAGGGCGGATTGCTGACGACGAAGTTCAGCTCGCCGTCCGCGGCCATCGTCCGCACATCGGCCCATTCGATGCTCGCGCGCGGATCTTCGACATTCTTCTTCGCCGCCTCGACCGCCCGGCGGTCCAGATCGATCAGCCGCAACGACGTCACCGCCGCCGACCGCAGGGCCACCGTCGCCAACGCCCCATAGCCGCAGCCCAGATCGACGCCCGCCCCCTTCAGGGCCGGCATATGTTGCGCCAGCAGGGCCGAGCCCGCATCGATCCGGTCCCAGGCGAAGATCCCCGGCTGCGACCAGGCTTCCAGCCCCGGCACGATCCGCGCCGCGCCATCGGCTATCGCCTCATCTATCCCGCTCAGGGTCTCGGGCTTGATCACGATACAGCGGCGATGGTGCGCCTTGGCCGTCTCGCCCACCTCGACGCCGAAGCCGGTCAGCTCCTTCTTCAGCCGCGACCCGCCCTTGTCCTTCAGGGCCATAACGTCCAGCCGCCCGCCGACCTTCAGCGCTCTCAGCGCCAGGGCCAGGACATGACGGCGTTCCAGCACGCCGGGCGGGGCGTAAATCATGATGTCGTCGACCGAACTCTCGGGCACGGTCTCAAGCGCGGTGGAGCCGGGGATCAGGGGCGAGGTCTGGATCGCGGCGCCCGCTCCAGTGCTGGGCGGATCGAAGACGACCGGCGGTCGGCCGTAAAGAAGCGTGGTCATGCCCCGCCCTTAGAGGCAGACGCCGCAATTCGCCAGCGTCGCGGGACTCAGAACCCCGCCTGCAACAGCGCCAGCCCGACCACCCCGACCACGATCCGCCACCAGGCGAAGGGGCCGAACCCGTGCTTGGACACGAAATCCAGCAGGAACCGCACCACCACCAGCGCCGTCAGGAAGGCCACGAGGAAGCCCACCACGATCAGGCCGACGTCGCTGAAATCCAGCGTCTTGTGGTTCTTCAGCAGGTCATAGGCCACAGCCGCCCCCATGGTGGGCAGGGCCAGGAAGAAGCTGAACTCGGCCGCCGACCGCTTGTCGGTCTTCAGCAGCAGGCCGCCGGCGATGGTGGCGCCGGACCGCGACACGCCGGGGATCATGGCCAGGCACTGGAACAGGCCGATCAGGAAATAGATCCGCATCGGATACTGGTTGGCGTCCAGCCACTGGGGCCGCTTGTCCATCCGGTCCAGCAGCAGCAGGATGATCCCGCCGACGATCAGGGCGATGCACACCACCTGCGGCGTCTCGAACAGCACGGTCTTGATGAAGTCATAGGCCAGAAAACCGATCACCACGGCCGGCGCGAACGCGACCAGCAGACCGATCAGGAACCGCCGCGCCTCGACATCGAAGGGCCAGCGCGTCGCCAGGGTCCACAGCCGTTTGAAATAGACGCTGACGATGGCCAGCAGCGCGCCCAGCTGGATGACGATCTCGAACGTCTTGCCCGAGCTCTCGAAGCCCATGAAATGGCCGAGCAGAAGCATATGCCCCGTCGAGGACACCGGAATGAACTCGGTCAGTCCTTCGACCAGACCAAGAATGATCGCCGCAAGCCAGTCAGACATGTGATCCCCGCAGAGCCGGTGTCAGTGGGAGCCCGGCTCAGGCCCCACATAGCGCAATCGGGCCCGGATAGGCGAGCCGTCCGTGGCCTGATCCACCGCATGGGCCAACAGACCGATCAGTCGCCCCAGCACCAGCAGGTCGCCCGCCCCCGTCGGCCCCAGGTCCAGCCGCCGCGCGATCAGGGCCAGGGCCAGGGCGAAGCTCGCCGCCTGGCCCCCCGCGGCCTCGCCCTCGCTCAACACCACCCTCAGGTCGGCCGGCAAGTCCGCTCGATCCAGCAGGGCCGGTACGCGCGGATCGACCCGACCGAACTCGGCCACGACGCCGAAGCCCGGCACGCCGCCCTTCAGCCCCGTCCAGCGCAGGGCCGCCCCAGCCGGATCGCGCCGCGCCTCGCCGACATAGGCGGTCACCTCGTCCATCTCGGTCAGGACCCGGCCCGACAGGGTCGTCACGCCCGCCAGCACCGCCCCGGCGAGAGGCGCCCCGCCGCCCGCCGCCGCCCGCGCCGCCAGCACCGCCTCGTCCAGCCCGCACTCGGCGCCCAGGACCAGGGCCCGGCGGATCAGATGGCTGTCGCGCTCGGCCGTCTTGAACCCGCGCGCCAGCCGCTGGTGCAGATAGAGGCGCGGCCCCGGCCCGGACACGCTGTCCACCACCTCGCTCAGCAGCGAGGCCGCCTCGCGTTTCAGACTGGCCCCGTCATGCGCCCGCAGCGAGCGGTCCTCGATGGCGCGCCGGCCCAGCACGGCCAGCACCCGCCTCTGGGTCGCGCCGCCGACGATGGGATCGATCCGGGGCTTCAACTCGGCGAAGGGATCGGCCTCGCGCGCGTCCCACAGGGTGCGCGCCGCCGCCTCAGCCGTGGCGGCCTCCGACATCTGGACCGCGTCCAGCCCGCGATAGAACAGCCGCCCATCGACGATCAGGGACACCGACGACTGGATGTCCGCCTCGCCGCGCGCAGCCGCCCCCACGACCGGCCGGCGCACTTCGGACGCCTCCGCCTCCTCGCCCTCGCCGCACATCCGCGCGACATCGGACACGGCGTACAGGCTGCGGCGCGGGTCGGTCGGATCAGGCCGGGCCGCGATCCGGCCCCGGCTGACATAGGCGTACAGGGTCTGGGCCTTCACCCCCAATCGGGTCAGGGCCTCGCTTCTCGCGATCCAACGTTCGTCAGCGCTCATGTCGTCTCCACGACCGATGCCACAAGTAGAGAACGGAAACCGACATAGCGCCGTTTCATGTCCTTAACGCTAACGCTCCGCTTGATCCAGTTGGGGCGCTCGATTTGGGCGCCCCGGTTGGCTTTCCGCCACGATTGCGCGACAAGGGAGCCTGATGACGACGCCGCCCGCCTCTCCGCCCGCGCCACAGCCGATCGAGGACGCCCATCTGGCGACCCGGCGCATCACGCGTCTGTCGGTCGGGGTCGCTGTGGTTCTGATCGCGCTCAAGGCCTTCGCTTTGGGGGCCTCAGGCTCGGTCTCCATCCTGGCCAGCCTGGCGGACTCGACCCTGGATCTGGTCGCTTCCCTCGCGACTTTCTACGCCGTCCGCTGGGCCGCCGCCCCGCCGGACGAGCACCACCGCTACGGCCGGGGCAAGGGCGAGGCGCTCGCCGCCCTGGTCCAGGCCGGTCTGGTCTTCGCCTCGGCCGTCTTCATCGGCTGGGAGGGGCTTCAGCGCATCTTCGACCCGCGCCCCGTCACCTCGGGCGGCTGGGCGAGCGGGGTGGTGATCGTCTCCATCGCCATCACCGCCTGGCTGGTCTGGATGCAGACCCGGGCGCTGAAGAAGACCGGCTCCATGGCCGTCGCCGGCGACCGCGCCCATTACGCCGCCGACCTGGCCGCCAATCTGGTGGTGCTGATCGGGGTGATCTCCGGGGCCTTCCTGAACGCGCCCGGCCTGGACGCCGCCGCCGGCCTGGTGGTCGCCGTCTGGCTGTTCTGGGGCGCGACCGGCATGTTGAAGGCCGCCGCCGACCATCTGCTGGACCGCGCCGCGCCCGAGTCCGACCGCGCCGCTGTCACACACGCCGTCCTGGCCGATCCGCGCATCTCCGGCGTCCACCAGCTGCGCACCCGCATGGCGGGCCAGGTGATGATGGTCCAGATGCACGTGGACCTGGACCCCGAGCTGACGCTGGACGCCGCCCACGCCATCGTCGTCGAGGCCGAGAACCGCATCCTCAGCCACTATCCGACCGCCGACATCCTGATCCACGCCGACCCGCGCGGCCGCCCCCGCGCCCAGCTGGCCGAGACGGCGGCCGCCTCGCCCCCGTCGGAGTCCGCAGCGCCGGCCTCCCCGGCGCCGCTCCAGCCCCGGCCCAAGGGCCCCTGGTCCTGATCCGGTAAACGGACATTAACGGATGCCGGCGCATTAAGCGGTGATGTCCGAGTCCAGCGTCCTGTTCCATTTCGCCTTCCAGCCCGCCTCGCGCGCCGCGCGTCTGGCCCTGGGCGAAGCGCGCATCGAATGGACCGACACGCCGGTTCGTCCGTGGGAGGACGACTGCCCCGTCAATGACCTCAACCCCTCGGGCCTGCCGCCCGTAGTCCAGACCACCGACCGCGGCCGTCCCCTGACCCTGTGCGAACTGCCCGCCGTCCTGGGCTGGATCGAGGATCAACAGAAATCGCCCCTGCTCCTGCCCGCCGACGCCGCCGAACGGGCCGAGGCGCGCCGCCTGACCGGCTGGTTCGAGCGCCGGTTCACCGACGAGGTCGACGCCGTCCTGCTGCACGAGCGGATGGAGAAGCCCCTGCTCAAACTGGGTCCGCCCGAGGCCCGCGCCCTGCGCCACGGCCGCGACGCCCTGAAATCCCACCTCGCCATGCTGGAAGAGCTGGTCGCCGCCCGCGACTGGCTGGCCGGCCGCCGCCTCAGCCAGGCCGACCTGATCGCCGCCGCCCACCTGTCGGTCCTCGACTATTTCGGCGAGATCCAGTGGGCCAACTGGCCGTCGCTGAAGACCTGGTACTCCAAACTCAAATCCCGTCCCTGCTTCCGCCCCCTGTTGGCGGACCGATTCGTCGGCGTCCCCCCGTCGGCCTGGTACGCCGACCTGGATTTCTGACCCGGATCAGACCCACATCTAGACGGCGGGCAATAGCTCCGGGTCGATTCCCGCTTCGAGGTGCTGGACCGAGACCTTCGTGCCGGGCGCGAGGTCCGTCACGGTGATCGACGCCGCCAGTTGACTGGCCAGGGCCGTCACGATGGCTGTTCCCAAACCCGGCTCCGCCTCGCCCCGTATCTTCGGCATGCCGACCCCGTCATCCGAAACCGCCAGTTCCCAGCCCTCGGACCGCGACTGGTAATCGACGCTCACGACGCCCTTACGGCCTTTCGGAAACGCGTGCTTCAAGGCGTTGATCACCAGTTCGGTGACGATCAGTCCAACGCTGACCGAGATTTCGGCGTCCACGGCGCTTCCATCGCCCTTGACCTCAATCCGCAACTGTTCGTGGTCAGCGACCATTGACGCCGCGATGCTGTTGCACAGCTGCGTCAGGTACGGCTTGAGCGCCACATCCCCCACCTGGGTCAGGGAAAGCTGCCGCTGGACCTCGGCCACCGACAAGACGCGATTATGCGCCTCTGTCAGATGCGCGCGGCTCTCGAGCGACGCCACCTTTCGGGCGGACTGGAGCAGCACGCTAGCGATGATCTGCAGGCTGTTGGCGACGCGATGCTGGACTTCCTGCAAAAGGACCTCCTTCTGCCGGACCAGATCGTCCATCTTCCTTTGGGTGGCGTTTAACGCGGTCACATCCACGATGGTCAGCAACAGCCGCACCGGCATGGCGTCGGAAAACGCCAGCCGCTCGGCATTGAGGCGCAGACTACGCGGCGCGGCGCCCTTGATGGACATCTCCAACTGATAGTCGGCCACCTCGGCGTCGCCCGAGCCCACCGCCTCCAACAGCGAACGCAGCCGGGGCAGATTCCATTCGCCGTCGCCCAGGGTAAAGATCGAGCGCCCCCGCACGGCGTCGCTGTTCAGTGCGAACGCCTGAAGAAAGGTCTCGCTGGCTGCGACGACCGTGAACTGCTCGTCCATCAGAAGCAGCGGCGCGCGCGACACCGCAATGACCGCCAAGGCCAAGGCGCCGCCGACTTCCTTCGTGTTAGATATGGGAGCCATGGCCTCCCTTTCCGATCCCGTCGCGACATCCAGATTGGACATCAAGCCTCGGGTTCAGACGCGCCGAGGCGTCCTTGGCTCACCCTAGCACGCAAAAGGCGCAACCTCGGCATCGAATGATCGCCGCGTCAGACGGGAAGATCGGGGCCTCCCTAAAGCGCCTCCGCACCCAAGCGCGCGATCCACAGCTTCGCCCGGCTGACCAGCTCGTCCTTGCGGCGCAGGTCCGAAATGTCCTCCGGCAATCGGTCCAACTGCTCGAACCGAAAATCCTCGGGCGCGTGCGCCTCCCACGCCGCCTGCAGCGACCGGTACGGGCTGCCGCCATGGCGCAGCGCGAACCACAGGCCGTTCTGTTCGGTGTCGATGTGACGGCTCTTGCCGACCCACACCTGACCCGTCGCGCTGCATATGACGGCGAAGACGCCGGCGATGGTCGGCCGCTCCTTGTATTCGGCGATCAGGGTCTTACGGCTTGTGGTCATAACGGCTTTCCTTATTATCCGGGTATTATCCTATATGCTATTTTTATCCGGGTAAATACATGGACAATGAGAGTCGCGAACTGGTCCTGTTCGACGGCCCCGACCGGATCGCCAAGGGGTCGGAGGCCGTCGTGTCGGCCGCCTTCCACACCGCCCTGCGCACCTCAGACCAGGCCGCGCTTCGCGTCTTCGACCTTCAAACCGGCCGCGCAGTCGATCTCGATCTGCGACCTGTGGAGCCTCAGCCGCGCAAGCGCGGCCGTCCGCGCCTGGGCGTCGCCGCGCGTGAGGTCACCCTGCTGCCCCGTCAGTGGGACTGGCTGGCGACCCAGCCGGGCGGCGCCTCGGCCGCGCTACGCCGTCTGGTGGACCAGGCCCGCAAGACCGGCGCGGACGAAGACGCGCGGCGCCGCCGCACCGACGCCGCCTATGGCTTCATGGTCGAGATGGCCGGCGACGCCCCCGATTTCGAAGAGGCCAGCCGCGCGCTGTTCGCCGGCGACCGCGCCAGGCTCACCGCCCTGATCACGCCTTGGCCTACAGACATCCACGCCCAGATCCTTGAACTGTTCGACGGCGAACCCGCCTCGGATCAATGATCGCCCAGACCCTCCCCCGCTTCCGGGGGAGGTGGGCCGGCGTCCGCGGGGTGCGCGGACCTGAATTTCTGACACTCGTCTCCTCCCCACGCAGTGGGGAGGGGGACCGCGAAGCGGTGGAGGGGCTCTTGACGTCCCACAGACGCCGGTGATGCGGTGAAGAGCCCCTCCGTCACGGCGCGAAGACGCGCCGCGCCACCTCCCCACTGCGTGGGGAGGAGACAGTGTGCTATCCCCCGCCCGTGTCCGACCGCCTGAAAACCTTCATCCGCCAGCGCGCGGCCGAGCTCGGCTTCGACGTCTGCCGCTTCGCCTCGGCCGCCGACGCCTGGCCGGCGGGCGAGCGGCTGCGGCATTTCGTGGACGAGGGCCGGCATGGCGACATGGCGTGGATGGAAACGACCCTGGACCGCCGCCAGCACCCCACCGCCATGTGGGACGAGGCGAAGACCGCCATCGTCCTGGGCATGAACTACGGCCCCGACGACAATCCGCTGGACCAGCTGGCCGACCGTTCGGCCGCCTATATCTCGGTCTATGCGCGGGGCGACGACTATCACGAGGTCATCAAGGGCCGGCTGAAACAGCTGGCGGGCCAGATCGCGGCCCGCAACGGCGCCGACATCAAGGTCTTCGTCGACACCGCCCCTCTGATGGAAAAACCGTTGGCCCAGCGCGCCGGCCTGGGCTGGCAGGGCAAACACACCAATCTGCTCAGCCGCACCCACGGGAACTGGCTGTTCCTGGGCACGATCCTGACCGCCGCCGAGATCGAACCGGACGCGGCCGAGACCGAACACTGCGGCCGCTGCACCGCCTGTCTCGACGCCTGCCCGACGAACGCCTTCCCCGCCCCGTTCCAGCTCGACGCCCGGCGCTGCCTCTCCTACCTGACCATCGAGTTCGCGGGGCCATGGCCGGTGGAGTTCCGCACCCTGACCGGATCGCGCATCTATGGCTGCGACGACTGTCTGGCCGTCTGTCCCTGGAACAAGTTCGCCCAGGAAGCCCGCGAGATCCGGCTGGCGCCGCGTCCCGCCTTCAACAGCCCGCGCCTGTCCGACCTGCTGGCGCTGGACGACGCCGCCTTCCGCGCCCTGTTCACCAAGAGCCCGGTCAAGCGGATCGGCCGCGACCGTTTCCTGAGGAACGTCCTCTATGCGGTCGGCAATTCCGACGACCCGGCCCTGATCGCCCCGACGCAAGCCCTGCTGGCCGACCCCGCCCCCCTGGTGCGCGGCGCCGCCGTCTGGGCCCTGTCGCGTCTGATGGCCCCCGCCGATTTCACCGCCTTGGCCCAGGCGACTGCTGAAACCGCCCCCGAGGTTCTGCGCGAATGGCAGGGCTTGCGCGCCTAATTTCCGAGCGGAAGAAGAGTGTTTTCAGAGACTTGGAATTCGGTTTGAGCCTTGACCGCGCCCGGGTCCAGGCCGGGATATAATCCGCCCCGGTCTTTGACATCGTCATTCGAGTTTTCGGCCGAGCGCCCCCTCGGCAAATTGCCGCTTTGGCGCTTTTGGCGCCTCTGGCACGCGATTTACAGTGCCAACCTCTGCTCCCACCTAACGACGGCGACGGGGGAGGTCTCGCCTGTTTTTCCTTCTTTCGTCATTCCGGGCGAAGCGAAGCGGAGACCCGGAACCCAGCGGCGCCGAAGGCGAAATCTATCCGCCCCACAATGTCTGAAACCTAGTCCGCGACAGGTTCGCGCTCGCGCGCGCCGCTGGGTTCCGGGTCTGCGGGCCAAGCGGCCCTTCGCCCGGAATGACGAAAAATGGGGGCGATGGAGAACGAACACGGTTGCTCCCCACAAACCGGGGGAGAACACCCGGTTAAGCTCCATTTTCACCCCATCCCGGTCCCGACGCCCGATCCGCCGCCCGGCACCGGCGCCACATCCAGCAGTTTCAGCCGGAAGATCAGCACGGCGTTGGGCGGAATATCGCTGCCCCCGCCGACTTCGCCGTAACCCAGGGCCGGCGGCACGAACAGGATCCACTCGTCGCCGACGCGCATCTTCTGCAGGGCCTCGGTCCAGCCGGGCACCACGGTCTCGGGCGTGAACACCGCCGGCGCCCCGCGCGCGAACGAGCTGTCGAACACGGTGTCGTCGACCAGCTTGCCCTCGTAATCCACCTTGACCAGGTCGTTGCGGTCCGGGCTGACGCCGCCCGCAGCGCCCGACTGAACCACCCGGTACTGCAGCCCGCTCGGCAGGGTCTGGACGCCCTCCTCACCGGCGTTTTTCTCCATGAAGGCGGCCGCTTCGGCCTTGCCCGCGTTCGGATCGACCGGTTCCGACCGGCCGCAGCCCGCCAGCATCAGAACGGCCCCCAAGAGATTGGCGAGCAGCGCCGCCCTACCCCATCCGAAGTTCATAGCCGCGTTCCTTCAAGGCCTCGCCGATCTCGTCGGCGTGGGCGCTATCGCGCGTTTCGACCATGATGTCGAACTCGGCGCCCTTGGCCGGCACGTCCAGCGCCAGACGGTTGTGGACCACGTCGATGATATTGCCGCCCAGGCCCCCGATCACCGCCGCCATGGCCGACAACATGCCCGGCCGGTCGTCGCCCAGGATCCGGTAAACCAGCAACCTCCGTTCACGGACCATCTCGCGATTGAGCACCACGGCCAGCATCCGCGCATCGATATTGCCGCCGCACAGCTCCAGCCCGACCTTCATCCCCTTGAACCGCTCGGGATAGGCCAGCAGGGCCGCCAGGCCGCCGGCGCCGGCGCCCTCGGACACCGTCTTCTCATAGGTGACGTAATGGGCCACCGCCCGTTCGAAATCCGCCTCCTCGCAGACGAAGACGTCGTCCACCAGCGGATCGGCGAGGGCGAAGGGGATCTCGCCCACCGCCTTGATGGCGATGCCCTCGGCGATGGTCTGGCCGGTGCAGACCGGCGGCTTGCCCGCCCGCCGCGCCGTGAAGGACGGATAACGGGCCGCCTCAACCCCGAACACCTTGATGTCCGGCTTCATCGCCTTGGCCGCGATGGCGCAGCCCGCAATCAGCCCGCCCCCGCCGATGGGAATCAGCAGGGCCTCGACATCCGGCGCGTCCTCCAGAAACTCGATGGCGCAGACCCCCTGGCCCGCCACGATGCCTTCGTCGTCGAAGGCCGAGACGAAGACATAGCCCTTCTCCGCCTCCAACCGCTGGGCCGCCTCGGTCGAGCCGGTGAAGTCCAGCCCTTCGATCACCACCGTCGCCCCGTGTGACCGGGTGCCGTTGATCTTGGCGAAGGGCGTCCCCTCCGGCATCACGATGGTGACCGGCACCCCCAGCCGCCCGCCGTGATAGGCCAGGGCCTGGGCGTGGTTCCCGGCGCTGGCCGCCACCACGCCCCGCTTGCGCTCCTCCGGCGTCAGCATCAGCAGCCGGTTCAGCGCCCCGCGCTCCTTGAAGCTGCCGGTGAAGTGCAGATTGTCGAACTTGACCCAGACCTCGGCCCCGGTCAGCTGCGACAGCTTGCGCGAGTAGCGGGTCGGGGTGCGATCGACCTGACCGGCGATTCGGCCCCTGGCCGCCTCGATATCGGCGAAAGTGACGGTCATGGGCGCACTCCAGTACAGGCGGCCGGGCGGCGCGCCCGACGAATTCTCCCGCCTCTTTCGCCCTTTGTCGGTTCCCGGTCCAGAGGGTGCAACCTTGACCGTGGAACAGGCGTTATCGCTCGTGCGATAGAGGGCCGTCGCACCCCCGCGACCGGTCCACGATCATTCCGGCCCCGCCTCCCCCAGGGCGGACCGGATTTCCGGAGGAAGCCCATGTCGATCCGTCCCCTCGCCCCCCGCGCCGTCCTGGCCGCCGTTCTGGCCGCCGCCGCCGTATCGGCCTGCGCGCCCACGACCTATCCCGGCGGCGCCCCCGTCACCGGCCCCGCCGCCTTCAACCCGGCCGACTTCGCCTGGTCGGAACGCTCGGGCCAGGCCGCCATCGAGGGCCGCGTCGCCTATGTTCAGGACGGCAAGACCTATGCCTGCGTCGCCTCCGCCGGCCTGACGCCCGACACCCCCTACACCCGCGCCCGCTTCCGCACCCTGTATGGCTCGACCGAGCGGGCCGCCGTCCCCGCCGCCGTCGTCCGCGCCCGCACCGTGGCCGACGCCAACGCCAACTATAGCGGCTTCGTCCGCTCCGAGACCTGCGCCAACGGCCGCTTCCGCTTCAGCGGCCTGCCCGACGGCGGCTGGTTCCTGATCGTTCCGGTCCGCACGGGCGACGAAGCACCCCTGGTCCTGATGCGCCGCGTTGACACCCGGGGCGGCCGTGTCGTCAATGTGACCCTGTAACATCGGTCTGTAAGTCGTTCGATCCAGTAGGCGTCATCGCAATCGTTCCCATCCGCCCCGGCCCTCGGCCGCCCTGGGGATCCATCATGAAACTCGCCCTGATCGCCGCCGTCGCCACGGCCCTGTCGACCGCCCCGGCCGTGGCCCAGACCTGGCACGACGCCCCGACCCGCTATGATCATCCCCGCGACGGGGCGTATCAGGGTCGGGACGCCTATCGTCCCTATGGCCGCAACCAGACCTATGGTTCCGGCGCCCGCTACGACTTCAACGGCCAGGCGGACCGGCCGGGCGACTATCGCTGCGACGCCTATTGGGACGCCGCCCGCACCGACTGCGGCGCCGCCTGGCGCGACCAGCGGCCGGCCTATGCGCGGCGCTATCGCTCCGCCGGCTATGGCTACAGCTATTCCAGCGCCCCCGGCGTCTATCCCGGCGCCTATGGCCGTCCGGATCTTGTCTATCCCGGCGGCGGGTCGGGCTATGGCTATGATCGCCCGGCCTATGGCCGTGACGCCCGCCGGGTGGATTGGTGCCGCAGCGCCTACCGCTCCTACGACCCGGCCAGCGGCTATTATCGCACCTATGACGGACGACTGGTCTTCTGCGGCTGACCGGCCGCTCACGAAGATGCGACCCCGGTAACGCGGATCGCCATCTTCTGACCACTCCGACCCCGGACAGATCCCTGCTCACGAGACAGTCGGGGAGCGCCTTCTTGTCCCAGCACAACATCATCGGGTCCGAGGCCTTTACCCGAGGCCCCATGATCCTGATCCGCAAATACCGCGCGGGCGGCGCGCGGCGCCGCCGCGCCCGCACCGCCACGGCCTTCGTCGCCGGGGCCGCAGCCATGCTGATCGCCGGCGTCCTGGGCGCCGCCGCCGTCTTCGGCCCCGGCCTCGCCGCCGGCTAGATCAGGCCAGCCACACCATCATTCGCGTATCCGCCTCGGCCCGCCGCGCCCGACTCCACGCTCGGCGGGTCTCGCCGGTGTAGAGGAAGCCCGCCTTCTCCAGCACACGGCCCGACGCCGGATTGTCGGCGAAATGCCCGGCGACCAGCGCCCGACGCTTCCACTTGCGGCTGGCCCAGACCAGAGCCGCGTCCAGGGCCTCTGTGGCGAAGCCCCGCCCCCAGTACTCCCGGCCGATCCAGTACCCGGCCTCGGGAACCCGATCCTCGCCCTCGAACAGGCCGATGACCCCGACCGGCCCGGCTGTCTCGTGCTCAATGACAAAGGTGTTGGCCCGCGCCGGATCCTGGGACGCGACCTGCAATATGAAGTCGTCGGCGTCCTGAACGCGGAACGGATGCGGCATCCGCTTGGTCATCCGCGCGATGTCCAGATCATTGGCCAGGGCCGCGATCCGGGGCGCGTCCTGCGGCGCAGGCGCGCGCAGCACCAGACGCCGCGTCTCGACGACGGGGGAGGTTTCTATGACGCACATGGCGGTCGCCTCTCTCAGTGACCGCCTCCTTGGAGGGCTCGGACGGTCTTCGAGGCGGGGAAACGCAAACGGGGAGCCTGGTGATCCAGACTCCCCGCGGAATATCTTCCCTGGTCCGGATCGGCTGCTTGAAGGAGCAACGCGATCCGGAGATTTCCAGACTGCGTTACTCGGCGGCGAGCGCCTGAGCGGCGTCGTCATTCGCCGCGAGGATCGACACGTAACAACGGCCGCCGGCTTTCTTGGTGAATTTCACCGCGCCGTGCGTCAGGGCGAACAGGGTGTGGTCGCGGCCCATGCCGATGTTCTCACCCGGGTGGAAGGTGGTGCCGCGTTGGCGCACGATGATGTTGCCGGCCAGCACGCGCTCGCCGCCATACTTCTTCACGCCCAGGCGCTTCGACTCGGAGTCGCGACCGTTACGCGACGAACCACCGGATTTCTTGTGAGCCATCTTGCCGCTCCGTCTTTCTTGAGTGTCCTATCGGCCGTTCGGCCTACTTAAGGACGTCTCTCTTAACTGGTCTGGCGCGGTGAGGCGCCGGTGAATGTCTTAGGCTTCGTCGCCGGCGGCTTCAGCCTTGGGCGCGGCCTTCTTCTTGGCCGGGGCCTTCTTGGCGGGAGCCGAGCTCTCGACCACGACGCCCTTGATCTCGGCGCCGTCCACGTCGGTCACGACCGTCTCGGTCGAACCCAGCGCAGAGGTCGCGCCGCGGGTGGCCAGGTTGCGGGCCCGCAGGTTGATCTCGGCCTTGGTCGTCAGATCGACCGTGCCGTCCCACTTGGCGGTCTCGCCGGCGCCTTCGATGCCGGTGATGCGCAGGACCGATTCCATCTGGCGGTGGCCATTGGTGCGGCGATAGCCCTGACGACGGGTCTTCTTGAAGATCTTGATCTTCTCACCCTTGCGGGTTTCGACCAGGGTCGCGCCGACGAAGGCGCCGTCGATCAGGGGAGCGCCCAGGGTCACGCCCTTGTCGCCGCCCAGCATCAGGACGCTGTCGAACTTCAGCTCCGAGCCGGCGTCGCCATCGAGCTTTTCGACGACAATCGTATCGCCCGGTTGGACCCGGTACTGCTTGCCGCCGGTCTTGATCACCGCGTACATGTTGAAGCCTCAGCGCAAACGCAAAAATGAAGACGCCCTCCGGAGAGACCCCCGGGGGCGAAGAGCGGCGACATATACGGAAGGGCGTCTCGGAGTCAACGCCGCACACGGCGGAAATTCAGGCGTCGCAGCATTTCGCCCCATCATCTAGCGCCGTTCCATCAATCCGGTAAGGTCGCGACGTGCATGAAATTGGGGGATCAGATCACATGACCACCGTCGCTAGAGGCGGCCAGGATTCGCGCACGGCCGCCGCGCGTCGGATCGTTGCGCACATCGCTGGACATCTACAGGCTGATCTGTCGTTGCAGCTCTGGACGGGCGAGGTCCTTCCTCTAGGCCCCGACGCCCGCGACGACATCCGCATCGTGCTGTCCTCCCCCTCCGCCGTACGCCGGCTGGTGCTGAAGCCCGGCCTGATGACCCTGTTTGAGCTCTACGCCACGGGCGACGTGCGCATCGAGGGCGGCTCGCCCCTGGAAGCCGCCGATCGCTGGGACCATGGCAGAGCCGTCCATCTCCCGCGTCGGGTCAACAAGGGACTGATCGCGCGCGCGTTGATCCCCTTCCTTTTGGCGGGCCGGGCCCGCACCGTCGGCGACGCCGCCTATGACCCCACCGGCGAGGCCGGCCAGCGTCAGGACAAGTCCGCCCGCACGGACAAGGATTTCATCGCCTTCCACTATGATGTCGGCAACGACTTCTACGGCCTCTTCCTGGACCCGGAGATGGTCTACTCCAGCGCCTGTTACGCCGACGCGGACCAGTCGCTGGAGGACGCCCAGACCCGCAAGCTGGACCTCATCTGCAGGAAACTCCGCCTCAAACCCGGCCAAACCCTGCTCGACATCGGCTGCGGCTGGGGAGGTCTGTCGTGCTGGGCGGCCCGGCACTATGGCGTCAAGGTCCACGGCGTGACCCTGTCGGAGGAACAGCTCGCCTTCGCAAACGCCAAGATCGCCCGCCTCGGCCTGCAAGACCGGATCACCCTGGAGCTCAAGGACTATCGCGACCTGGAGATGACCGGACAGTTCGACGCCATCAGCCAAGTGGAGATGTTCGAACACGTCGGCTTCGCCAATCACGACCGTCACTTCTTGGAGATGCACCGCCTGCTGAAGCCCGGAGGCCTGTATTTCCACCAGGCCTCGGTCCGGCGCGGCGGCCGCGATGTCCGCAACATCACCCCCCAGACGACCGCAACACGCACAATCGGCCGCTTCATCTTCCCGGGCGGAGAGCTGGACACCATCGGCATGACCGTAACCAACCTCGGCCGTCTGGGTTTCGAGGTGCTGGACGTCGAGAACCTACGCGAACATTTCCAGGCCACCACCGCCGAATGGTCCCGCCGCCTGATGGCCCGCAGGGACGAAGCCATCGCCATGGTTGGAGAAGAGCGCACCCGCCTATGGCTCATCTTCTTCGCCATGTGCGCCAAGGGCTTCGAACGCGGTTCCATCCTCGTCTATCAGACCGTGGCCCAGAAACGACGCGCCGGTAAATCGGGATTGCCGCTGGACCGCGCCTCCCTCTATCGCTGAGACCTCTAATCCAGCGCGCAGATGTCTGGCAGGCCACGTAGTCCGCCCGCATTGTCTAGCCCATAGCCCACCAAAAACCGGTTCGGGGCCTCCCAGCCGACGAAGTCAGGTTCGGGTGCGCGGGGGGCGGGCCAGGGCTTGCGGGCGAAGACGCAGGTCAGGACGTCGGACGCTCCGGCCTCGCGGGCGATCCGCACAGCCTCGGCCAACGACAGACCGGTGTCGAAGACGTCGTCGAGGATCAGCACCTTTCGGCCGGCGATAGGGCGCTGGAACGGCGCATAGACGTCGATCTTGCCGCGGCTGGTCTTGTCGTCGCCGTAGGAGGCGAGCCAGAGGGCGTCAAACCGGACATTACGACCGACGCGCGACAAGGCGCGGGTCAGGTCGGCGGCGAACCATAGACCGCCGGTCAGTAGGACGGCGGCGACAGTGTCGTCGTCGATGACCGGCGCGATGCGCGCGGCAAGATCCGCGACGACTCGGGCGATGTCGGCCTCGGCCAGGAGGACGGTCGGCTCGGGAGAGAGATCAGCCATGCGAGGCGGATACCGCCTCGCCATGACCTCTGTCCACCACAGGAATGGGCCGCGCCTCGATCGGAGCGCCTGCGCCGCGCCCGCTGAGCCCCGGCGCCACGGCCGAACGCAGGCCGTTGGAGGGGGGCGCAAGCTCCGCATGGGCGTCGGCGGGAGCATGGTCGGCCGGAGCATGGGCGTCGACCGGCGCATGCGCGTCCGCCGGGGGATGCGCCGGGGCGGCGTGATCCTCGCCATGATCTTCCCCATGCGCCTTCGCCGGCTTGGCGTGGGATGTTTCCGCCGTCACGAAGTTGACGCCGATATCGGCCGCGTGACCGCCGGGATCGGGGATCAGGACGGCGAATCCCTGCACCTTTCCGGGCAGGACCGGCGCGGCGTCGATGGTCACGATCTTGAACCCGACCTCAGCGCCGTGCTCGTCCAGCAGGGCGACGCGGACCGGAGGCGCCACGATCTCGGCGTCACGGACGTTGCGCAGGGCGCCAGAGACCAGAACCATCCCCGGATGGGCGGCGACCTCCTTGGCGGTCATGGCCTCGAAGTCCAGGCCGACAGGGTTCACAGGCGCGCCGACGGCGGCATAGGCGGCGGCGGCGCGCGGAAAGGCTTCAACCACCTCGATCCGGAACAGGAAGGCCGAGACAATCACGCCGACAAAGGCGCTGGCCAGGCCCGCCCAGACCACGCCATGGGTGGCGGCGCGGCGCAGGCGACGCTGCTGTTCGGCGCGGGCGCGGAAAGCCTTGGGCAATTCCGGCGCGGGGGTCTCGGCCAGGCTGGCGGGCTCAGGCGCGACGTCCGAATCGGGCGTCGAGATGACGCGCGGCTCGGGCGCGACGCTCAGTTCCAACGGTTCGTCGCTGGTCGCGCGCCAGATTTCGCCGCAGGATTTGCAGCGCACCTTGCGCCCGTTCGCGCCCACGGCGTCGTCGGGAATGAAATAGCTGGTGGCGCAGGCGGGGCAGGTCAGTATCATGTGGCTGACTGCGAGGCTCTCGCCCCCTCCTGTAAGGCGCGATTTCGCACCCTGTCCCTGAAACAAAACTCAATGCCGTCCTCGCCAACCAGCGCCGCCGATGCCGCCCCCGTGACCGAGACCGTCCGCCTGTCGGGCGTGGGTTTCGGCTATGCGGACGCGCCCGACGTGCTGCGAGACGTTAACCTCATTCTGACGCGAGGCTCTTTCCACTTCCTTACCGGGCCGTCCGGAGCCGGAAAGTCTTCGCTGCTGCGGCTTTTGACCCTGGCCGACCGGCCGACCACGGGGACCATCCGCCTGTTCGGCGCCGATGTGTCGGATATCGACCGGCGCGACATCCCGGCTTTCCGCCGCCGCATGGGGGTGGTGTTCCAGGATTTCCGCCTGCTGGACCATCTATCGGCCTTCGACAACGCCGCCCTGCCTCTGCGTCTGGCGGGCGGACGCGAGGCCGACTACGCCGCCGATGTGGAAGAAATGCTGAAATGGGTCGGCCTGGGCCGCCGGATGGACGCCCGCCCCCCGGCCCTGTCCGGCGGAGAGAAACAGCGGCTGGCCATCGCGCGGGCCGTCATCACCCGCCCCGGCCTGATCGTCGCCGACGAACCGACCGGCAGCGTGGACGCCGTCATGGCCGAGAAACTGCTGCGCCTGTTCCAGTCGCTGAACCGTCTGGGCGCCACCGTCCTGATCGCCAGCCATGACCAGGCCCTGGCCGAACGCTCGGGCGCTCAGGTGTTGAGGCTGGACCAGGGCCGGCTCAGCAAGGCCCAAAGGGCTGCGGCATGATCCGGCTGTCCGACTTCCGCCTCTCGACGGGACGGCCCGGCCTGCTGCCGCCCGCCGCTGCGGGCGAGCCCTGGTTGATGACTGTCATCGCCGTTCTGTGTTTCCTCGCCTGTCTCGCCGCCGTCGCCGCCTCCGCCGCAGACCGCGCCGCCCACGGCTGGGCGCGCCAGCTGGGCTCCGAGGCCACAGTTCAGGTCCGCCCCCGCGTCGGCGAAAGCGGCGACACCGCCGCCGCCCGCGCGGCCGAGACTCTATCCGGCGTCGAAGGGGTCGAAGAGGCGGCGGCTTTGGACCGCAAGGCGGCCGAGGATTTGCTGCGCCCCTGGCTGGGCGACGCAGTCCTGCCGGATCTGCCCCTGCCCCATTTGGTGACGGTGCGTCTGAAACCCGACGCCCCCGCCAGCGCCGTGACCCTGAGCCGCGCCCTGGCGGAGGCGGGGCTGGACGCCACGGTCGACGACCACAGTCTTTGGCGCGGTGAAGTCGAACGCTCGGCCGCTCTGATCACAACCCTGGCCGCCGCCGCCTTCCTGGCCACCGCCTTCGCCGCCGCCGCCGCCATCGCCTACGCCACCCGCGCAGGCCTAGCCGCCGGACGCGGGGTGATCGAGACCCTCAGCCTGAACGGCGCCACCGACGGCCGCATCGCCTGGCTGTTCCAACGGCGTTTCGCCCTGATCGCAGCCGGAGCCGGCGCCATCGGGGCTGGATCGGCGGGCCTGCTGCTGGCCTTCCTGCGGTTCCTGGGCGGCTCGGACGGCCTGACCCAGGCCCTGCCGGTGACCTGGGGCGACCTGCTGCTGCTCTCGCCATGTCCGCTGCTGGCGGCTACGGTGGCGCTTGTCGCGGCCAGATTCGCCGCCATGCAGGTGCTGGGCTCAGACAGGAGGAAGGCATGAGGCTGCTCGCCGTTGTCGGCATCGTCGTCCTGATCTGGCTGGTCGGCCTGTTCGCCTTCGCGCACCGGGTGCGCGAACTGACCCCTGCCGACGATCCCGTCGCCGCAGACGCCATTGTGGCCCTGACCGGCCCATCGGCCGAGAGGGTCAACGCCGCCATCCGCCTGCTGGAACAGGGCAAGGGCCAGCGCGTCCTGATCTCGGGCGTCAACCGCGAGGTCCGCCGCCGCGAGCTGCGCGAGCTGACGCCGGGCTCCAGCCGTCTGTTCAACTGCTGCGTCGACCTGGGCTTCGAGGCCGAGGACACCGTCGGCAACGCCCAGGAGATCGCCGCCTGGGCCCGGTCCAAGGGCTATGACGACCTGATCGTCGTCACCTCCGACTATCATATGCCCCGCTCGCTGGTTGAGATTCGCGGCCAGCTGCCGGGCGTGAAGCTGACCCCCTACGCCGTCTCGACGCCGTCCCTGGATAACAGGCACTGGTGGCGGGCGACGGTGACGGCGCGTCGCATGACGCTGGAATACATGAAATATCTCGCCGCCCTGGGCCGCGAAGGCGTCCGTCGCCTCAGTCGCGACGCCCCCGCGTCTGACGTTGGGTCCGACACCCCTGTCTCCGACCTTCCCCCCGAAAAGGCCCCTGCCTAAGTGAACACCCTGCGTTCCCTGCTCTTCACCGCCTGGCTCTATCTGTCGATGCCGATCGTCGCCATCGGCCTGTCGCCCATACTGTTGGCGCCGCACCCTTATGCGCAGGGCGTCTGCAAACTCTGGGCGAAGATCGTGCTGTTCGGCCTGCGCTGGATCGCGGGGGTCAAGGTCGAGGTGCGCGGGCTTGAGCATGCCCCGTCTGGCGCGGCCCTGATCGCGTCGAAACACCAGGGGATGCTAGACATCGTCGCCCTGCTGGCCGTCCTGCCTGACGCCTGTTTCGTGATGAAGAAGGAGCTGATGCCCCTGCCCTTCTTCGGCTGGTTCGCCTGGAAGGCCAAGATGATCGCCGTGGACCGCGCGGGCCACGCCAAGGCGCTGAAGGACATGACGCGCCAGGCCCGCGAGCGCCTTTCCGAAGGCCGCCAGATCGTCATCTTCCCCGAGGGCACCCGCAATGATCCCGGCGTGCCCGGCGACTACAAGCCCGGCGTCGCCGCCATCTACCGGGACCTGGAAGGCCCCTGCTGGCCGGTCGCCACCAACTCGGGCGTCCATTGGCCGGCTCACGGTTTCCGTCGCTATCCGGGCAAGGTGGTGTTCGAATTCCTGGAGCCGATCCCCGCCGGACTGAAGCGCGGCGCGATGATGGCGTTGCTGGAAAGTCGCATAGAGACGGCTTCAACCGCCCTCTTGGAGCCAAAGGCCCAGCTCGAACGTATGGGGTG
Organism: Brevundimonas sp.; assembly: GCA_046314055.1. Classification (GTDB taxonomy): domain Bacteria; phylum Pseudomonadota; class Alphaproteobacteria; order Caulobacterales; family Caulobacteraceae; genus Brevundimonas. The sequence goes on along the minus strand of JBKBXN010000017.1, from coordinate 638 downwards.
ACCGATATCGTCAAGGAACTCCCCCTCCATGTCCCGCGTCCCGTCTCCGCGTCCCCTTCGTCTTCGCACCCTGGCTCTGACCGCCGTCGCCGCAACCGCCTTCGCCGGCTCCGCCCTGGCCCAGTCCCAGCCCTATGAGCAGATCCGTCCCGCCCCGCAGGGCTGGACCGTCGATCTCGGCGTCGGCGCCCTCTACAGCAAGGACAGCGGCGGCGACACGGGCTCCGAGACCCAGGTCGTGCCCTGGGTTTCCGCCAACTACCGCGACGTCGTCTATGTGAACGCCATCGACGGCCTGGGCTGGAACGCCGTCAAGACCGACGATTTCCGAGCCGGCCTGCAACTGCGCCCGCGCTTCTCGCCCGAAGACATCGAGGGCCTGGACCTGGATCGCCCCGACTTCGGCGCCGACGTCGCCGCCTACGCCTTCAAACGCCTGCCCGGCAATATCGTGGTTGGCGGCCGCGTCAGCCGCGACGTGTCGGACGTCAGCGAAGGCACCGAATACTACGCCTCGGTCGGCCATCAGCGCGTGACGCCGATCGGGCTGATGAATGTCTCGGTCTATGCCCGGGGCGGCGACGCCAAGCTGGCCGACGCCTATTATGGCGTCAGCGCCGCCGAGGCCGCCCGCAACG
>JBKBXN010000016.1:0-26066 GCA_046314055.1 Brevundimonas sp. | reverse complement strand
CTCAAGAGGTGAGGCGGCCTCGGCTCGCCGCCGTCGGGGGCGGGCGGGTGGCGCAAGCCGATTGGCAAGAGTTCTGACGCGCTTCCCGGCCTCGGAGGGCGAGTTGGGAGGGCGGCTGCGGATCGCCGCCTCTAACCCTCGGCCCGACCCATCTATGCTGTTGCTCGCTGTTTTCGCCCCGACGTCCAAGGCTACCGGCCTATACCGCCTAGAGTGATCGCTTTGTCGATTTGGATGGATCCCGACGACGCCGCTCTGCTGACCGACCTTGTGCCCACCGGCTATGAGACGGATGAGATAAGCGGCATCCAGAGGGGCGACACGGTGGTCGTGTTCGGCGCCGGCGCCGTGGGTCTGACGGCGGCAGGTAGGGGCCTAGCTTACCTGCTTGCGCTTGGGCGACGTTCACGCTGTGACGGAAGCCAAATGATATTGACCGTTTTCCATCCTTAGCTGCAGTTCGGCGCGTCCGTTTTTGGGCCGTGGAGCCGATGTCCGCTTTCCGCGCTGGTGTCGATGTCATGGTCAGACCCCTAGTAGACATTCGGGCAGTCCGCTGTTTCCATTCCCCTCGGACCTAGGGCAGCGGAGCGTGATCGTAGCTGAACACCCGCGCCAGTTTCCACGCGCCGCCATCGAGCTTCCACATTTGGGCGAATCTTGCCCGACCTACTCGACGTTCTTCGCCCTCGCCCTGACGTTCGTAGAAGACATGCTCGCCTGTCTCGACCGCGCCATACTCCCTGATCGGGAAGATTTCGATGGTTTCTGCCAACGCCTCACGGCGAGACCGCCAGGCGTCGGGCGCATCCCGACTGCTGCAGCGACCTGCATATTGGGTGACGAAAGCGTCGCCGTTTGTGGCGACCAGGCCACCGCGATCATCGAAGAATTCAAAGTCATCGGTCACCATGGCGCGAAGGGCTGTGGGATCGCACCCTTCCATGAATAGTTCGAAGAGCCGGGCGTCCGCCGCTACGATCTGGGATCTGAGGTCGTCAACATCCGCCGCCACGGCAGGGCGTCCGCCCGCCATAAGGGCCAGCGCGCTGACGCAGACGCTCAGAGTCTTGATCATGAACTTCACGAAATACTCCTCCTAAGATGAGCGATGAATCCGGCATCTGCGCCGGTCAGTTCGAGGACGGGAAGGACAGCCTTCCAGCCATTTGTGCTGTTGGTGAACAGCACCAAGCCGGCGCCGGTCTTGGGTTCCAGGTAGACGAAGGTGAAGGTCCCGTCGTCCATGCCGGTGTGCACCAGGAAACGCCGCCCGCCGATCAGGAAGGTTTCCCAACCTAAACCAAATCCATCTTCGGCCGCACAGCCGGGCTCATCTCCCAGACAGGTTTGCGTACGACGGACGGTCTGGAGCTTTTCCCTCTCGAGATACAGATCGGGTGTAACTCCCTGCTTCTGGAGCATCCCGACCACGAAGCGAGCGTAGTCCCGGGGCGTCGAGATCAGGTCGTCGGACGCGAAGTAATGGTCGGCCACCTGCGGCGCCAGGACGTTGAGATCGGCGTCGTAGGGGACGGCGAGACGGCCCTCAATCCACGTGCGTCTCGTATAGGCTGTATCGTGCATGCCGCTCGGTTCGAACACGAGCGATTGAGCCAAATCTTCGAAGGGCTCGCCGGTCTTTGCCTCGATGAAGCGCGCCAGCCATTCAAAGCCCTCTCCAGAGTACCCGAAGGTTTCACCAGGTTCATTGATAAAGCTGAGCTTACCACCCCCCTCCGGGCGCCAGTTCGGTAATCCGCTCCTGTGGCTCATCACAAGGCGGGGCGTTAGTCGGGCCGACCGAGGATCATCCGCCACATCCGGATCCACCCAGTAGGCCGACATAGGCTCATCAAGTGAAATCCGGCCCTCGGCCGCGAGGCGCATCGCTACCTCAGCGCTCACCGGTTTCGTAAGAGACGCGACGTTGTAGAGGGTTTCGATGGTCGTGGGTCGGTCGGGCGACGCCTGCCCCCAAGCGTGGGCGTCAGCGATCGCCCCGTTTTCCATGATCGCGACGGAGAGGCTCGCAATCTTCAGGCTCGAAAGCAGCTGAGGCGCCGCCGTTTCGAGATGGGACAGCGGCGACCGGGACGCGTCGTCGACACCCCGTTGAACGGGGCGCGCCTGCGCCGTAGCGGCCGCTAACAAGACGGCGGCCACAATGGCTGTAAACCGAACCACAAAAGCCTCCTCGAACGCTACCGTCTCGCGTGAGGGCACCCTTGTCGTCTCGTCCGACCGCCATCAAGTTACGGTTCAGCAATGCGAAAGCGCCCCCCGATAACGTCCGCTAACGCGCCCCTCACAGACCTTGCGGAAGTCCATTCTCAGGACGCAAAGTCGGCGGCGGAATCGCGCACTAGAGTGTCGCGGCGGACTCTGGCGTATGTGCGCCCTGAGCGATTGAACGCCAATCGTGCAATCACGGATGGGTACAACCTTTCCCTTTTGATCCCGCGAACGGCGGTCTGGAGGGTTGCACAGCGGTGGAGCCTTGGAAGGTAAAATCTATTGCGCGATCTTGCCGTGTCCACCACGGGACTGCGACGAGTCTACATGATTGAGTTGTTGACCTTTTTATCTAAGTCAAGGCGGGGCATTAAGGGGGGGAGATGCCGAGCTCATGACGGTATAACTTTGGTAGATTTGTTAGTGGCCAGCGTGGTCTGGCGGTGGGGGCGACGTGACTTTCGCAGCGGTGTCGGCGCCGCGCCTACCGATAGATGGCGGAACTACAAATTTCGCGATGTGCTAGAAACGCCAATGATTTCAAAGGCTGGTGCATTTGGCGGTCTATATGACGGTATGTGAATGTTGAGAAAAAATTTTGTACAGTGAATTCAGTTACCTGTTATGATTGTTGATGATTGAGTGGGAGTGAGGGGAGGCGGTCATGCGGGTGCGGCCTCGGGGGAGGGGATTTCGTTGATGAAGGGGGACTTTACTGTCCGGGTTCAGGCAGGGCGATCCCGTAGCCTTATGGTGGTAGAGATGTGGCAGAGAGGCCTGACCAGCCATGCGCGTCCTGAGGACCGCTCCTGACTCATCCGAGACGTTCGGAATGTCCGCTATCGGGGAGCCGGTGTGTTCGAGCGTGAGCCCTCCGCAAAGCAGACCTCCCGAACCGCCGTTCTGGGTGGTTAGCGGACGTTGCTCGATTTCGGTGACCGCGTATTCTCCGCCCATGGAACGCACCCTGTCAGCCAGTGAAGCCGCCCTGATTAGGTTCATCGCATCAGGGTCACTTCCGGACGGAGTTCTCGCCGACTTGCCCGATGTGCCCATTCGGGAAATGGACGATGGACAGATGGGGAGCCTGGAGTTTGTCGGGGCCTCAGACCGCAGAGTGGGCAGCACTGCTGGATATGTGGAGTTCGAAGACACCGACGGCGTTCCGGTGAGTGTGGCCCTGCTGCTTGATCAAGAGGGACGCCTGTACCAGCTTGATATCTGGAAAGTCGATTTCACTCCGTTGATCCGTATACCGGATGCCACGCTATTTCGTGCCAGTGCGGGCAGCACGGCAGACTAACTGAAGGTCCGCAACGGGTCGAAGTGCGACTTTGACGTCGGGCCGAAACGCGGACTCACGTTGCCCAGCCTACGACGGCGCACCTACGACAGGCCTCGACCGAGCCCGCTGGGGCGACTTCCGACGACCGGCCCTGGCTGCGGCTGTGTGAAAACGCGTCTGGATCGAGCGAATTCGCTTATCCTGCTGAGGTCAACAGGGGGTGGGTATGAGCCGCTTCGTTCAGGGTGCGGATCATTGGCAGCCGACGCTGCTTCCCGAGTGTCTCGACGACTATGTGGCGGAGGACATCCAGTCCGGGGGGCGATGTCTTCAGACCCCGTCCAGGGGTTCGCTGATTGGCCGGCATACGGCCGCGTTTGACACCATTTTACAGTTCGGAGCGTGGCGATGGGATAGATCGATGACAGCGCGGTCAGCCCGCCTCATCCAGCGGCCTGTCGCGCGTGAAACGGCACCCTCCCAAAGGCGGCGAAACGAACATGCGTGACGAACAGCCAGAAGATCTCCAGCGCCCCAGGCGGTCGGCGGCGAGCCGGCTGGCGATGCGGCTATATATGGCCTGGTTCACCCCCGGCTTCCGGCTGGGACCGGCACGCAACCGATGAACGGGGGGCGCCCATCATCTTGCAGAGGGCGCGGGCGGCGTCTTGCCGCCCATGTCGCGGCGGTGCTGATTTCTCTCGGCGTCTGGACGGCCGTCATCGTATGGCTCTAACGAATCCCTAGAAGGAGGAGCCATGTCCAAAATCATCTGGTCCGCCGTTCTCGGGCTGGCGCTGGCGGGTTGCGCCTCCGCGCCCACCCGCGTCACCACCACGGGCGACACAGGGCGTCTCGCCGCCTCGACGCGGTTCAATCTGAGCTTGGCCCAGCCGGCTTCGGAGAACGAGGTCGTAGCGGCCCACGCCGTCACGGAACGTTTGACCGCCTGCGGCTGGACCCAGGCCGCCGACAATCCTGAACTTATCCTCGAGATCGGCTATGTCGCGCCCCCCCGAGCCCTTGGCGTCTACGCCGGGGATGAGCGCCCAGACACGTCCGATGGTTGGTTGGAAATTCCGACGCCAAAGCGCTGGTGGAGCCGATCGAGCCATCGCCACGCGCTCACCGCTCGCCTTATCGACCCGACGACGGGACAAACAGTATTAGTCTCAACCGCCGCAATGCACTCGGATGGACGGGCTAATACGCCCGTGACAGCCCTCGCCGACGCTCTGGCGGTCGGATGGACGCAACCCGCGTGCGGACTTGGCGCGCCTCAGGCCGTGGGCAGTTCGACCCCGAAGGCGGAGCCCTCGGGCCCCCTCTCATAAAAGGCCCGACCGCCATGACGACGCGCCACGGCTGCGACATAGGCCAAACCGAGCCCGGCGCCGGCGACCGTCTCTCTCTCGCGCCGAAACGGCTGAAATAGGAAGGGAAGCATGGCGTCGGACGGCCCCGGCCCCTGATCAACGACGGCGCAGCGCCACACCGCGCCTTTGCGTACGATGGAGCAGCCGATGGTCGAGCCTTCCGGCGCAAACTTGATGGCGTTGTCGATCAGGTTGAGGAAAAGACGCGTGAGCAAGGTGCGCTCCCCCAGGCCCGTAGCCTCCTGCGGCAGATATGTAGCAACCCGGACGCCGCGCTCCGACGCCTGCGGCCAGAGGAGGTCCGCAGCGTCGATCATAACCGCCGTCAAATCCAGGCGCTCGTTGACCAGCGGCTGGGACTCGGCCCGCGCCAGTTGCACATAGGACTCGGCGAGTTTCAGCGTCATCCGGGCGCTGTCGCCGATGCGACGCTCGAACGCCGGATCGCTGCGGTCGTGAGATCCCTCAAGCAGAGCAAGAATTGCACTCTGAGGCGCCCGCAGGTCGTGGCTGAGCAGTTGCAGCGCCTCTTCGCGCTGACGCTGGGCGGTGCGGATCGCCGTCAAGTCGGCGAGCCGCACGATCCGCGCCGCCGGCCGGCCGGCGGCGTCCACCAGAGGCGCGCTGTCGATCTTCATCACCGCGCCGGTCGCCGTGACGACCTCGTCCGCCGACGATGGTTCCCCGTCGGCGCCGGTTAGGTCGGCCAGCAGTCCGCTAAGGCGACGTCCCGGCAGCGCAGCGCCCCCGAATAGGGCTGCGGCTCGGGTATTGGCCATAAGAACCGTATCGCGATCATCCACCACCAAGGTGGCGTCCGGAAGGCTGGTGAGGGCGTCGGCGATAAACCGTCCGAGGTCTCGAAGACGAGCCAGCGCCGCGCTCATGGCCTCGACCTGGCGCCAAACGATATCCCCGCCGCCCTGCACCTGCAACGCCTCGCCGCTTTTTGAAAAGGCGACGATCTCCGCCTGCATATAGGCCGACGCGGCGGCCAACCGGCGCCAGCTCCATAAGGGATACGCCAGGACCAGACCCGCCGCTGCAGCCAAAGGTGTGGCCCAAATCCCTTCAGCGAAGGCCGCCGCGCAGCTGGCGAAGGCCGCCGCGCCGAGGCCGACGGCGAGGGCAAGCCCGGCGCCCGGCCGCAGGACAAGGAAACCGATCATCAGGCACCAGACGGCGAGCAATGAAAGGCCTGCGACCGCTCCCCGCGCCAACGGCAGCACGGCCGCCTCCGACAGGAGACTGTCCAGTAGAACCGCCTGAATCTCCACGCCGGAAAACAGCCGGCCGCCGGCCGAGGTGGGGCCTGCATAACGATCCCCTTGCCCGTCCGCCGTCATGCCGACCAAAACCAGTTTGCCGGACAAGGCGTCCGGCGGCGTCTCGCCGCGCAGGAGATCAATGGCCGAGACGGTGCGGAAGCGCCCTGGCGGACCTCGCCAAGCCAGAAGCGGTGCGTCGGCGGCCGCCGCCGGCCCCGCGAGACGGCCCGGCGCCACGTCTGGCGAGGGTCGGCCGCTTGCCGTGAAGAGCTTCACGGCCAAGTGCGGCCAGATCACGTCGCCCGCCTGAAGGGCGTACGGGAGGCGACGCACCACACCGTCGTCGTCAGCCGTCAAGTTGACATGGCCCAGCCCGGCGGCGGCGGCGGCGAGTTCGGGCAAGGGCCGGATCAGCCGCCACGGCGCGCCGTCCTCGCCAAGCGGGTCCACCGCCATCGGCAGATAGACACGGCCTGCGCGTTCGATCGCGCTAGCGAGGACGTCGTCCTCGGCGGTCGGTTCGGTGAAGAGAACATCATAGCCCACGGCCCGGGCGTCCAAGGCGGCCAATCGATCGACCAGTTCGGCGTGCACCTGTCGCGACCAAGGCCAGCGGCCGATCGCTTGCAGGCTGCGATTGTCGATTGCGACAAGGGTGATGGCGTCGTCGGGAGCGCCGCCCCGCAGCCGCATCAATTGATCATAGAGCGCGCCGTTGGGACGCTGTAGGGCGTCGCCCATCGCCAGCCACAGCACCAGGGTCGACGCAAGCACGCCCACGAACGCCCATTCCAAGAGGACACGGCCCCGCCTTGGCGCCGGTAAGGCGGTGTCGAAGCCGCCGATCACCCGCTCAGCGTCCGACACGCAATTGCTGGGGCTCCGACCAGGTCTCCAGCACGCGGCCGAAGGCGTGACGGGTGGAGCGTACGCGCCAGACGTATACGCCGGCGGGCAGGCCAGTGACCGTGATTTCGGGCCGCGAAAGATCGGCTTGATCCACAAGAGGCGCGTCCAGCGCTTCGACGCGGCGAAGTTGGAAACGGAAGGCGGCCGTTCCTGGCCCTTGGGTCTCCCAGCGGAACAAATAGGGTCGGTCGGGACCCGATCTGGCCGCCGCCGCCAAGTCGCCGACCCCGTTGCGAGCGCGGATGAAGCTATAGACCGACGCCAAGCCTTCCACCCCCTCGGGCAACACCCCGCTCAGTCGCACGAAATACGCCCCCTCGGCGACATCGGTGAAGACAAGCTTCGCTTCGCCCAGTGCGCTCTCGGCCTCCGCAAAGGCGTCGACCATGCCCGCGTCTGTCGCCAGACGCGCCCGGTAACGCGCTGCGCCGGGCATGGGCTCGATATCGAACGCCACCTCTTTGTCCGTCTGAACTGCATCGGGCCGGCGTAGGACCGGAGCGAGGAGCAGCGCGGTCAGCTGCAGGCCTTCACCGCCCACGGCGACGCCCTGAGCGGCGGCGGCCACGAGCGTTTCGGCGCCGGCTTGCACGGTCACGGCGCCTTCGATGACTTCCGCTGAGCCTCGACCGGCCTCAGGGTCATAGGCGTTTCGAAATTCCGTCCCCCGCACGGCCGATACGGCGATCGGCGTGCTGATGGAGAAGCCGCCGGGCGCACGAACGGGCGCGACGTCCGCCTCGACTCTGCCAGCCTCGAGGCGAAAGGCGTGATCAACTGCTCCGGTCAGCAGGATGGTGCGCAGACGAGCGATCCTGACGCGGCTGCGCGAAGGCAGGCTGACGTGGCTTCCGTCCGCCAGCGCAAGGCGGGCGAAAGCGTTGGCGCCGGTCGATATCACGTCGCCCTCGCGCAATACCCGGTCGACCTGCGCCGGCACGGGCGCGCCGCCGGTCTCCACGGCGACGGCGCCGCGGAAATTTGCGATCCGAGCTGCGGACGGCTCGGTCCTGAGCAGCGGCAGAGGGATCTTCAGGGATCGTCCCACGCCGAGCCGGCGGGGATCGGTCACTCGGTTCATCCGGGCCACGACCCGATAGTCGATTGGATTGACAAGATACCGTTCGGCGAGGCCGAAAAGGGTGTCGCCTGGCTTGACCACATAATCGATTGTCGCCGGCGACCGGCTTGCGGGTTGGGCGAAGGCCGGCGCGACTGTCAGCATCAACGACGCCAGGGCGACCGCCAGACTCTTCCGACGCGTGGTCCTATGCCGCATGCTCAATCCCCCCCGAGACGCTCGAGTCTATAACCGTAGCTGTACACCGGCGTCAGCCGGAATCCTTCCTCCGGCCGCAGATTGAGCTTTGTGCGCACCCGCGACACATGCATGTCGAGTGAACGGCTGTTGAGACTCGGGTCTCCCCCCCACACGGCCTCGATCAGATAGGAGCGGGCCAGAGCCCGCTGCAGATTGCGGAAGAGCACGAGGGCGAGAGCGAACTCCTTGGTGGTGAGGGCGACGGCGCGATCACCGATCCGCACGATCGAGTCGCTCGTATCGAAGAGATGGCCCGCATGCTCCTCAAAACGCGCTTCGGGAGGCCGGCGGTAGGCGCGCCGCAGCAGGGCCCCGATCCGCGCCGCCAACACGGGCCCGGGAAGCGGCTTTGCCAGGTAGTCGTCCGCACCCGCCTCGAGACCAGCCACCACATCGGCGTCCTCGGTGCGGTTCGTGACCAGCAGCATGGGCGGAGGCGGGTCCAGATTGGCGCGGACCCATTGGATCACCTCAAGGCCCGAGCGGTCCGGCAGAGACCAGTCGACGACGAGCAGATCGAACGTTTCACGTCGCAGCGCTGACAACAAAGACGCCCCGCGGGAGAAGCCGACCGCCTTGTAGCCGGCGGCTTCGACGACGCCCTGAATCGCCTCAACCTGCACCGGATCGTCGTCAAGTACGGCGATAATCATCGGACCTCCTTTAAAGCAACGGCTGTAGCCCGAGACGCGCGAGATAGGGACACGGGGGCGCCCCGAGAACGTAAATTGTTGTAAATTCGACGCTCGAATGTCCCAAGCGCGCTTATCTTCAAGCCCTGTGTTGGGCAGGGTCGCCCATGACAGGGAGCAGCTCATGAAGACCCTCGCGGTGATTTCACGCAAAGGCGGCGCCGGCAAGACGACGGTGGCGGTCAACATGGCGCTGAGCGCTCACTTCGGCGGTCGACGGGTGCTCCTCATCGACAGCGATCCCCAGCGATCGGCCTCGTTGTGCCTTCGGTCCCGTCGGAGTGATCCAATCCCGGTCGTTGAGGCGAACTCCGGCAAGCTGTTCCAGGCGGTGACCGCAGCGAGGCGCGACGGCTATGACCTGGCCGTCATCGACACGCCAGCTCACCCTGAGGCGGATGTCGCCCAGGCCGCGAACCTGGCGGATCTCTGCCTCGCCGTCTGTCGTCCGACTTTTCTCGACATCGCTTCAGTCGTCCATTCCGCCGAGATGATCCGACGGTTGGGGCGTCGGGGCGCAGTCGCGATCAACCAAGCCCCCCCGCCCCGCACGGCCGGGGAAAACGGGGCCATCCGCAGAGCAGCGGACGCCTTGGCTCTCGTCGGTCTTCCCTATGCGGGCGCGCTATGCGCCCGCGTCGCCTTCCAGCGATCACTCGCTGACGGTCTCGCTGCGGGCGAGGGCGGCCCCACGGTCGCGGGCGAAGAGGTCCGCCAGCTCTGGGATGCGGTATTGCTTCACCTCGATCCGGCGGGCGCGCGGAGACCGCGCCCCGGCTCCCCGGCGCTGGCGGCATGAGGGGTCCGCCGCAGGCGAGAGGGGCCGCCGTACCCTGCGGAGAAGCTCGTCCAGAGAGGGCGCACACGCCGGCTCTGTCCCCTGAGGACGCGGCCCTGGATGCGCAATGGCGGGCGGCCTTTGGTCAGCCCTTGCCGCTGCTAGGCGCGGGGGAGATCGTTAAGAGGATCCTTGCCGAAGAGGGGCCTGCGCCGGGCAAGGACCGCCCCCGTGCGCGCGCCTTGCAGCCGCGGACACCCCACTCACCGCCTGCCGGAACGGGATAAGAAGGACCTGTCGCCGGACAGAAGACGTTTCCCGTTTCCCGTCGCGGTGCGACACGTCGTGTCGCGATCTCGAACGACTTGAAAATGCCGCTCGGATACGATCGCCGCGCGCCCGATTGTCGAATACCGTGCCTCGATTAATGTCTGAGCTATCTGAAGGCGACCGGCGCAGCGGTCGCCTCGAACCTGAGATTCCGCTTCCGACTCCCGGCGGAAATCCGCGAAGTCTGCTTCGGGTCGATGCCATGCCGGGCCTGCGAAAGCTGCTCAGGCTGGCCGCATGAAAATCGACCCCCGGGCGGCGGGTAGCCGCCCGGGAGCCGGTCAGGTTCAGGAACGGACCTGACCGCCGAGGGTCAAGACGCCGTCAAAAGACGACCTTGAAGCCCCCGGTGATCGCGTGGTCCTCGCCGTCGGTTCCAAGGACGCCGTCGTAGGCGAGGCCGAGGGTGACGGTCGGGGACAGGCGCCATTGCGCCTCGACATTGGCGAAGGCCGCGTCGTTCGACTGCGCCGCGCCCAGCACGGTGAAGGTCGCGCCCCCGTCGAAGGCGTGCCGGCCAGCGGGATCCAGATCGCCCGAGGCATGGCGCCAGCCGGTCGAGCCCCGCAGGAAGAAGGGGCCCATGCGGTTGGTCTCGAAACGCAGGCCCACGGTCGAGATCGCCGCATCCTCGCTGATCGCCTCGCCGGACAGGGCCGCCGGGCCAGCGACTTCCGTGAAGGCGTCGGTCTTGACCCGAACAAGCGTCAGGTGGGCGAAAGGCTCGGCGTGGCCGCCGGCCGCCAGGGCGAATCGATACCCCGCTTCGACGAAGCCCTGCGAGACGGAGCCGTCGTAGTCGGCCGTCGGCAGGGCGCTGAAGCCTTGGAAGGCGATGCGCCGCTCGGTCGCGGTCGAGGTCTGCGCATAACCCACGCCACCGCGTACGCCCCAACCGCCGAAGCGGGCCCCGGCATAGACCAGACCGTGAACGCTCTCGACCGAGCCGTCGCTGTCGCGGCGGGCGACCTCCAGGTCCGTGTCAGACCAGCCTGCGGCGACGCCCAGGGTCACCGGACCGAATGCCCGATCGACGCCGACGACACCTCCGCGGGTATCGCGTTCGACCTTGGCGGCATTGAAGTCGCCGTCACTGAGGCCGCCGTCGCCATAGACCCGGCCCCAGACCGCGCCGTCCCGCTCGCCGTCCGCCAGGCGGTCCAGCACGGCGTTTCGGGGCAGCCGGCTGTCCTCGACCGCGGCCGTGCGGGCCGAAGGATGGATCTCGCCCGACAGCTGGTCGAAGGCGTCGATCGCCGCCGCGTCGTCCGGCAGCATCAGCAGGGCGTCCTTGACCGCATTGCCGTCCGGCAGGCTGTCGGCGCCGGCCGCCGTCTCCTTCTGGTTCGGCGTGATCCCGGCCTCGGCCAGCGCCTTCAGCTGTACGAACTCGAGGAAGGCGGTGTTCGCGGTATAGCCGTCCCGCAGGCCGGCGAAAGCGGTCAGCATTTCGTCCTCGAAGTCGAACTCGCCGGTCAGGCCGCCAGCGGCGTCGACGACCACATACTGGCTGTTGAGGACCAGCGGCTCGGCCCTGTTGACGGTGAGCACGCTTCCCGGCTCGATCTCCACCGCGCCGGTCGTTCGGAAGACGTCGGAAACGCCCGCACCGCCGATGTCCACGGTCAGTTCGGCGGTGTCCTCGAACACCGCGTCCGCCGAGGTGTCGAGCGTATCGCCCGCGCCGCCATCCAGCATCTGCAGGCGGCCACGGTTGACGAACAGTTCGAGGCCCGACCAGGTGGTGGTTTCAGCCACGTCGAAAGCGTCAGCGGCATGGATGACGGCGCCTTGCTGGTTGAATGCGGAGTCGTCGCCGCCGGCGAACGAGCTGGTCCCGCCGGCGGTGTTCCAGACGCCGTCGTTGCGCAGCAGGCTGGCGTTCGCGGTCACGTCCACCTCTCCGACCAGCAGGCCGTTGTTGGTGATGCTGACGCCGTTCGCCGACGCCGTGATCGCCCGGTAGGTCGGGAGGCCCAGGGCGTTCCGGACCGTGCCCTCGTTGACGATGGTCACGCCGTTGGCGGCCGAGAAGGCTTCGATCCCCTGGTCGCCGCCTTCAACGAGGCCGTGGGTGGTGATCTCGACGGGGCCGAGGCCGAAGCTGACGGCGGAAACGCCGCTGAGGCCGCCTGAGGCGTTGTTGGCGTCGATGGTGATGTTGAAGCTGTTGGTGCCTCCGAAGGCGCGGATGCCCGCCTCATCGGTCCCGACCACCGTTCCGGTCGAGATGACGCGGGTGAAGCCGTCGCCGTCGTTCTCGGCGAGGATGCCGACGCTGTCGCTGAAGACGTCGACGGCCTCGACCCGCACATTGGAGCCGGCGCCGCCGGTGTGGGCGAGGATGCCGAAGTCGTCGCCCGACACCGGCCCGGTGGCGGTGACATAGACGCCGCCCGTGCCTTCGCTCGACGCGGAGATGCCGCGATCTCCGCCCGCGACGGCGGCGGCCACGATCTCGAGCTCGGTCGTGCCGGCTCCGTTGGTGACACCGATGCCGCTGCCGAACGTGGCGGAAACGTCGCCCGTGGCCCACACCTGGCTGCCGCCGGTCCCCAGGTTGTCGAGGACGATGCCGTTCCCTTCCGCCTGGACATCGACGGCCTCGATCAGGACGCCCTCCGAGCCGGTGCCCGTCTCGACGGAGATGCCGTCCCAGGAGCCGCCGACGACCGCGCCGGTCGACCGGACCGAGGTGTAGCCGGAGCCGAAATTGATGACGTCGATGCCGGTCAGGCCGCCCGTCACATCGCCGACCTCGATCGTCATGTCGGTGGTGAAGGATCCGCCTTCCGCCAGGATGCCCTGGGAGCTCCCTGACACCGGCCCCGTGGCGCTGATGAAGGTCGAGCCGAGCCCGTCGTTGTGCGCTGCGATGCCCACGGAGGTGTCCTGGACGCCGGCCTGAACGCTGGCGACGTCGATCACGAGGTCCGTGGTCGAGATGCCGTTGACGATCCTGACGCCGTCGGTGAGGAGGCTGGAGATAGCACCCGTCGACGTCAGGAAGCTCCCCCCCGTCCCCTGGTTAACGATGAAGACGCCGACGCTCTGGCTCTGGACCTCCGCGACCTGGACGACGACGCCGTCCGAGGCGGCGCCGGTCTCGATGTCGATGCCGTTCCCGTTTTCGCCGATGACCGTGCCGCTCGCCCGCACGGCCGTAAAACCGTCGCCGAGATTGACGACGTCGATGCCCGTGGCCGTGCCCGTGACGTCGTTCACATCGACCAGCAGATCGGTCGCGTTGACCCCGTTGGTGACCCGGATGGCGTCGACCGTGAAACCGACGACGTGTCCGGTCGAGACAACCACGGTCGCGCCCGTGCCGTTGTTGTCGGCGATGATGCCGAGGTTCCCGAAAACGTCGGCCGCGCTGATCGACAGGTCGGTGGTGTTGACGTCGTTGAAGCCGATGATGCCGAACGAGGTGGCGCCCGCTACCGTGCCGGCGGCGGTGATGTTGGTCGCGCCCGTACCGAAGTTGCCGACCGTGATGCCGTAGGTTCCACCGTTCACCTCATTGGCGAAGACGTCGATGTCGGTGGTGTCGGGCCCGCCCTTGATCATGATGCCGGCTTCGCTCTGGCCGGTGACGGTTCCGGTGGCGACGACGCGGGTCGAGCCCGTGCCCTGGTTGTCGATGAGCACGCCCCAGGCTCCACCCGTGACCTCGCCGACCTGGATGTCGAAATCGCCGCCGGCCGTGTCGCCGGCGATGCGCAGGCCCGATCCGGTGAGGCCGGTGAGCGGTCCCTGGGCGATGAAGGCCAGCGAGCCGGCTCCGTCGAAGTCGATCCGCACGCCGTCGTCACGTCCCTGGACGTCAGCGACCGTGAGGCCAAGATCGCCCGAGCCGACTCCGGTTCGCACGAAGGCGCCGTTGCCGCCTGTGTTGAGGATCGAGCCGGACCAGACTGCGGTGGTGTCGCCGGCCCCGCTGTTGTCGAGCCTCAGGCCGTGAGCGCCGTTGGCGACTATGGAGCCGTCGGAGAAGATGACCAGAGAGCCCGCGTCGAGGCCTGAGCCGCCAGTGCTCGAGAACCGCACGCCCGCGCCGGTCAGCACAGAGGCCTGAAGATCAGTGTAGCTGATCTGGCCGTCGCCGGTCATCGACAGGGCCAGTCCGTTGCCGTTGGCGGTGGTGTCCACCGCAAAGCCGGCCGTCGTTGCGGCGCTGATGTCGTCACCGATGAGGATTTGCGGAACGACGGTCTGGCCGGCGCAGGTATAGGTGTTCGGCGGGCCCTCGACGCACTGCGCCCGGGCGGGCGACGACAGGGCCACAAGGCCGAATGAACCGGCCACCAAGGCCAGCGTGGAGGCGGTGCGGCGCAGGATGGCCGCGCGACGGACATGGGTCGGGGTGCGGATGTGGGTGTTCGATGACATGGTGAGGTCTTTGTTCCTGATTGATCGGCCCCCCAACGCCGCCGCGCGCAGAGCCCTTGGGGCGGCTGCGCATGACTGGCTATGGAACCGCCGTTCGACTAGGCGGCGGAGATCGAGGAGCGCAGTTGCAGCGTCCGCGTCCGGCCGATGCGTCAAAATGCAACTGCACGCACCGGATCGCGCCTGCGAACCTCGGCGCCGTGGCGTGAGGCGTTGGCTCGCGCCCTTTTCCCGCTATACCAAGACCCTGATGGAGGACCCGGATTGATGTCAGGCGAGTTCGGTCAACGTCTCACGCTGGCGCTTAAAGCGCTTTCAATGAGCCGCGGGCGGCTGGCCTCTGAACTGCGCGTCGACAAGTCGGTGGTTGGACGGTGGGCGGCTGGCGCGGTGCGCCCCTCGGCTCAAAACCTGGAACGACTGACCCATTTTCTCGCTGTCCGGCGCCCTGGACTGACCCTTCTGGACTGGGACCGGGACATTCCGGATTTCGCTAGGCTGTTCGGCGTGGACATGACCGGTCTGGGCAACACCAGTCCGTCGGTCCTCAATCTGTCGGCGCAGCTCCTGGATTCGGTCAGGAATTCGGTTGACGCCCGGGTGGAGGCCTATGAGGGGTTCTGGCGGGCGACTCATCCGGCGGTCTTCGAACCCGGGCGGTTCTGTCACCAGCACGGCATCATCCGCCGCGAGGCCGGGGACATGCTGCGCTTCGAGCTCGGCGCCCATGACGTGCGGTATGCGGGCTCGATGTTTCCCGTCGAGGGTCAGGTTTTCGCGATCGCATTCGACAGTGTGCGTCACCTGCCGTCATTCATGATCCTCAATGCGGTGACGGAGCCCAGGATCGCTCTTCTGGACGGCCTGCTGATCGCGGCGGGCAACGCCCTGCGAACGCCCTCCGCCTATTGCATCATCTTCGAGCGTATCGGCGACCTGTCCGGCGATCGTGAAGCGGACGACCTGTACGCCGCCAGCTTGATGGACCGCCCCGAATTCGTGGAGGACCCTGAGCGAATTCCCGCCGTCGTGCGAAGTCACCTGCTGCGCGACTTCGGGCCCGCGGCCGCCGCGCTCGGCGGGGAGATGATGCTGACCGCGCCCTTGACCGCCCGTTTGGCGCAGATCATCTCGACGATGGCTCGGTAGCGGAATTCGGGTTGTCCCTGGGTCAGGAGCGGCCCTTCAAGCTCTACAACGTAAGTCCTGGCCACCCAGTCAATCATGAGAAGTATTCGCCTCAACAAATTCCCCTTCCACAAGTTGGAAGATAATTCGTCCGACTAGGCCGCTTCGTATTCGGCTGCGATTGGATACTCTGAATTGCGCGCCTTGGGCTTCGGCCAGCGTGTGAACGATCGCCAGGCCGAGTCCGGAGCCGGACGCCTGGGATGAGTTGGCGCGGAAGAAGCGGTCGGTGAGGCGGGGAAGCGTGGCCTCATCGACGCCTGGTCCGTGATCCCAGACGCAGACCGCACCCGTCGTTTGCACATGCACCATCACGGGCGGTGCGCCGTGGTGGAAGGCGTTGTCGATAAGATTGAGGATCTGTTCGGCGATCAGGTCTTCGGCGCCGAGAACCGCAACCGACTCGGCCGGCAGGCGGAGGCGCAGGGCGCCGTCGGGAAAGGCGCGGCGCTCCTTGGCGACCTGACAGGCGCGGCGTGCGGCGCGGCCAAGGTCGGCGGAGGACGAGATCCGCGCGCCGTCGGCGCGGGCTGTTGAAAGCAGTTGTCCGACGAGGCGCGTCATGCCGCTGACGGCGTCGCGAGAATCGGCGATCAGCCGCTTCTCCTGAGGCGTCCAGGCTCGTGGCGAGCCTGCCAGAAGTTCGAGATTGGCGGACACGATCGAAAGTGGCGTGCGCAGTTGATGCGAGGCGTCGGCGGCGAAACGCTGAATGCCGGAGGTCGAGGTCTCCAGCCTCGCCAGAAGGTGATTGAAGGCGGTCAGAACAGGCCAGAGCTCGCGGGGCGCCAGATCGACATTGGCCGGGGCGAAATCGGCCGAGGGGCCGGGGCGGCGCGTCAGGTCGTCGATGAGACGCTTGAGCGAGTTCAAGCCCCATTGCAGGGCGGGCCAGACCAGAAGTGCGGCGAGCACCACCAGCAGGGCGGGGAGAAGCAGCATGCTGCGGTAAAGCTCGCGCAGGCTGGCCCGGCGAGAATCCAAGCTCTGGGCGACCGAGACACGTACGGGGGCGTCACGACCGGGGATGATGAGGGTCTGTTGCGCCATACGCACCGAAACCCCTCTTACGGACAGGTCTGAAAAGACGGGTTGGTCCGCCTGGGCCTGAGGAAGGTTTGGCAGTTCGGCGTAGCCGGTGACCAGCCGGTCGCCTTCGCGGACGCTGTAGAAGACGGCGTCGCGTTCGGGGCCGTCCAGCAGCGCCAGGGCCCAAGGCGCGACGTCCACGGTGATGCGGCCGTCGGCGACCGACACCGTCTCGCGGATGGTTTGAAGTGCGCCGGCAAGCAGGCGGTCGGCATTGTTCGCCACGACGCGCTGGGCCGTCCAGGCGCCGACCGCAAGGACGACAATGGCGAAGATCGCCAATGGAACCACCTGTGCGATCAACAGGCGTATGACCAGACTGTGGGAACGAGCAGGCGGCGCGCGGCTCATGGGTCGAGACGATATCCGCGGCCACGGATGTTGGTCACGGCGGGGCCGTCAGGCTGAAGCTTGCGCCGCAACCGGCCGACATGGATTTCCAGCGCATTGAGCGAGGGCGCCTCGTCCTGCGGAAAGACCTCGGCGGCCAGTAGGTCGCGGTCCACCACCTGTCCTGGCCGGGACGCCAGAACACGCAGCGCCGCCCATTCGCGGGGACGCAGGGCGAGGTCGCGGTCGTTGACGTGGGCGCGGCCGGTGCGCCAGTCGCAGAAAAGGGTTCCGATCACCACGGCGCCGGCCGCCTGTCCCTGGCGTCGACGCACGATGGCGCGCAGACGGGCGACCAACTCCGACGGGGCGAACGGCTTGACCAGATAGTCGTCGGCCCCAAGGTCCAGGCCCGCAACCCGATCGCCGAGGCCGTCGCGCGCGGTCAGCATGAGCACCGGCGTTGATGATCCCCGAAGCCTCAGGGTCCTCAACACTTCGAAGCCGTCGATGTCAGGAAGGCCGATGTCCAGGATGGCGGCGTCGAAGACCTCAGCGCTCTCGAGCTGCAGGGCCTGTTCGCCGCTTTCGACGCACCTTGCGTCGAACCCCGCATCGTGAAGACTGGCTTCGAGCGAATGCCGCAGCGCCTTGTCATCTTCGACGACGAGTATTCTCATGGCGACGAGATGGGGCGACGGATCATGCGTGACACATAACCAGAAAGCCGGAGCGGTGAAAACGGATCGACGACATCTGCTTCTCGGCTTGGCCGGGTTAAGCGCCGCCGCCTGTTCGCCGGAACCAGAGGGGGCGGGGACGGCGCCACGGGTGCGCTGGCTGGCGCGGCGGGAAGGGGCGCTTCACATCCTGACCAACACAAGCCTGATGGGACCTGTGTTGGAGGCCTTTCGTCGTCGTTGGCCCGAGATCCGGGTGCGCATCGAGGACATAAACTCCACTCGGATCGCCGAGGAGGTGCGGCGGCTTGCGGACAGCGGGCGGGATGGGCCGGACCTAGTCTGGAGCACGGCGATGGACGTGCAGGTCAAGCTGATCAACGACGGCTATGCCCAGGCCTATAGATCGCCGCACCGCGCGGCCATGCCCGACGGGTCGGTATGGCGCGATCAAGGCTATGGATTGACGGCGGAGCCGATCGTGTTCGCCTATAATCGAAACCGGCTGCCGCCCGATGTCGCGCCCCGTAGTCACGCGGATCTGCTCCGGCTGCTGAAGAGCCGGCCAGAGGTGTTTGACGGTCGTGTGACCCTCTATGACGCCGAACGGAGCGGCGTCGCCCTGCTGCAGTTGTCGGCGGACGTGCAGATCTATCCTGACGCCTGGCCGTTGATGGAGGCGCTGGGCGACCAACGTCCGAGGCTGGATACTTCGGGACAGAGAATGATGGGCCAGATCGCCGATGGGCGGATGGCGTTCGCCTATAATATGAACCAGTCCTACGGTGCGTCATGGGCGGCGCGCGCGCCAGAGATCGGACTGATCACGCCCGACGACTATCACCTGTCTGTTTCGCGCGTGGCCTTCATCCCGCGCAACGCCGCTCATCCGAATGCGGCGAGGCTGTTTCTGGATTTCCTTCTGTCCAGAGAAGGGCAGCGGGTGATCGGCGCCCTGGGGGTTCGACCGGTCCGCGACGATGTGGATGCACCCATGCGTCCCGCTGCGCCGGGTGTTCGACCCATCCGGGTGGGGCCGGCCCTGCTGGCCAATCTGGATCAGGCGCGCCGCGCGACCTTGCTTACCCGGTGGGGCGAAGCGATGCGGGACGGCCTCAGGGCGCCGTCAGATCCGGCCGCGCCCTGATCGTTCCTGTGGATAAGTTTAAAAGGTCCGAATCCCGACTTTCTGTCACGACGCCGTCATGGCGACTGGCGCCGCGAAGCGGACGCGGGTCTGAATGATGCGGCTTGCTGACAAATAGCAACGATATGCGTATATTTGACGGAATTGGGCAATAAAATTGCACAATCAACGTATTTGACACAGACGAGAGGGTCGATCTTACTCAACTTCAGCAAGGCGGGAGAGATCGGCTCCAGCCGACGCCGAAGGCGCAACCGCCCCGGAAACGCTCAGGCAAACGGACCGTCTTGCTGAAGGAACGCTGGAGAGAAGGCCGGATCCGGGGGATGCGGTCTCGCCGAAGGAGAAAGGGTCGGCGACGACCCGAAACTCTCAGGCCCAATGACAGCGGGGGCGAACGGACGCCGAAGAGCGTCAGTCGCATTGGGCATCCCTGGGGAGGGGCGTCGTCGCCATGAGGAATCTCGCTTTGTCTCGTCTTAACCGCCACCTGACCCATTATTGCAGCGCCATTGCGCTATTGGCCTGCGCCACGTCGGTCCACGCCCAAGAGGCTGAAGGCTCCGCCGACGCCGCCTCTTCCGTCGATGAAATCGTCGTCACCGGCTCGCGCATCGACCGCGCCGGCTTCGAGGCGCCGACGCCGACCATCCACCTGTCCGCCGAGGATCTTTCGGTCGGGGCGCGTCCCAATATCGCCGCCGCGCTCAACGACATGCCGCAGTTCCGCGCCACTACCTCGGCCCAGACGACCGGCACCAACACGGGCGCCGGCAACGCGCCGGTCGATCTTCGCGGCCTGGGCATCAACCGGACCCTGGTCCTGATCGACGGGCGCCGGGTCTCCAGTGAGAACGACCTGAACGCCGTACCGTCGGTCTTGGTCAAGAGCGTCGACGTGGTCACCGGCGGCGCCTCCGCCGCCTGGGGATCTGGCGCTGTCGCCGGCGTCGTCAACATCGGCATCGACCGCTATTTCACCGGCGGCAAGCTGGGCGCCGAATACGGCATCTCGTCGTATGACGACGCTGAGCAGGAACGGTTCGAAGGCGCTTGGGGCACGGACTTCGCCGACGGTCGCGGCCATTTCGTCATCGGCGGCGAGTATCTGGACAACGAAGGCGTCATTCCGAAGACCTCGCGCCCGAACATCGGCCGATGGGCCACGGTCAACGGTGCGATTACGCCCGACGTTGGCTTCGCCAACGCCGCCTATGGCGGCCTGATCATGTCAGGCGTTAACGCTGGCAAGGTGTTCAACTCCGACGGCACGCTGCGCGCCTTTGACTACGGCACGGTCAGCGGGACCAACTCGATCGGCGGCGAAGGTCCCTCCAACGATGATCTCAGCCCGTTGGTCACCCCGCAGCGGCGCTACACCGGCCTCGCCAGCGCGACCTACGAGATCAATGACAAGCTGCGCCTTACCGCGGACGTCCGCCATTCGCGGATGTGGAACGACTACATCTGGTTCGGCGACCACAATCGCGGCAATCTGACCATCAAGAACGACAACGCCTTCCTGTCGGACGCGATCAAGGCCCAGATGGCCGCCGCCGGCCAGACCTCCTTCACCATGGGCCGGTTCAACTCCGACCTGTCCTATTCCAGCATCGACTTCGAACGCGTCACCACCCAGGCGACCATCGCCCTGGACGGCGAGTTTGGCGACAACTGGCGCTGGGGCGCCTATTACAGCCACGGCGAATACGACAACAACATCGACACGCCGGGCTTCCTGCTGACGACCAACTACGCTCAGGCGGTGGATTCGGTCATCGATCCGTCGACCGGACAGGCGGTCTGCCGCGTGACCCTGACCAACGCCAACTCGGGCTGCGTGCCGATCAATCTGTTCGGGCTCGGCTCGCCGTCGCAGGAGGCGATCGACTACGTCACCGGCACCCCCAGCATGCGCGCCAACACCAAGCTGGATGTGGGCGGCGTCAGCCTGCGTGGCGAGCCCTTCAGCCTGCCGGCTGGTGATGTCTCCATCGCTGTCGGCCTGGAGGCCCGCAAGGAGTCGGTGGATCAGACCGTCGGCGAGCTAGACGCGGCCAAGGCCTTCACCACCTTCAGCTTCTCGGCCATGTCCGGCGAGTTCAGCGTCAAGGAAGCCTTCGGTGAAATCCTGGTTCCCGTGGTCCGTGACCTGCCGGTTCTGAACGACCTGCAGTTCAACGCCGCCGTGCGCGTCTCAGACTACGACACCACGGGCTCGATCTGGTCCTGGAAGGTCGGCGCGACCAACGAGTTCTTCCCGGGCTTCCGCGGTCGGGTGACGCAATCCCGCGACATCCGCTCCGCCAATCTGTCGGAGCTCTTCACCACGACGACGACCGGCTACAACAACCTCAATGACCCGGCCAAGAACGGCGCCCTGGTCTATGTGCTGAACAACGGCGGCGGAAATCCCGACCTTCGCCCGGAAACGGCCGACACCCTGACGCTGGGCGTCACCTATGCGCCGCCGTCCATCCCCGGCCTCAACCTGTCGCTCGACTATTACGACATCAAGATCGACGACGTGATCACGACCATTGCGGCCCAGGACCTGGTCAACCGCTGCTACAACGGCAACCTCGATCTCTGCTCCAAGGTCGAGCGGGATGCGGCCGGCAACCTGACCCGCACCCTGTCCACCTATGTGAACCTGGCCGAGTATCACACGGACGGAATCGACGCCGAGGCCTCCTACGCCTCGGACGCCGATCTCTGGGTTCCGGGCGCGACGGGGCGAGTGACCGTGCGTCTGGTGGGCACGTGGGTGAACAGCCTGACCACAGACGACGGGGTCACCGAGATCGAATATGTCGAATCCCAGGGCTATTCCTTCGGTCTGGGCGTGCCCAAGTTGCGCCTCAACGCCAGCCTCGGCTGGAAGGGCGAGGTGTTCGGCGCGAACCTGCGGGCCCGCTACATCTCGGCCGGCGACTACAACAGCACCGTCGCCATCTCGAACAACCACATCGACGCCTTCACCTATGTCGATCTGGGGCTGACGGCCGACCTCGCGCACTACGGCGCGAACGGGGTCGAGCTGTACGCCAACGCGACCAATCTGTTCGACAAGGACCCGCCCGTCGGGTCGCTCTATTCGCCGTACTACGACGTCATCGGTCGGTACGTCACGGTTGGCGCGCGGTACCGCTTCTAGTTCTGGTCCGCGCTCCGGATCGCCGGCCCCGCTCCTCCAAAGGGGCCGGCGATCTCCCCCATTTGCTTCTCCCAATTACCGCACGGTCTGTTCCATGATTACCCGTCTGCCGATGGCCCTATTGCTCGCCCTGAGCGTCGCCCCTGCGGCCCTGGCTGAGGCGCCCAAGCCTGTCGCCATCGTGGCGGACGGCCTGCCGGCGGTGCCGGACGATCTGGTCGCGGCGACCCAGCCCTATCTCCAGGCGCGCCGCGCCGCTTTCCTGGGCTGGAACGCCGCCGACCGTTCGATGCTGATCAAGACCCGGTTCGGCGCCACGGACCAGCTTCATGTCGTCGCCGGTCCGGACGGCTCCCGGACCCAGATCAGTTTCGAGGCGGAGCCGATCCTGGCCGGCGCCCTGTCGCCTTCCGGCCAGACCCTGCTGGTCCAGAAGGACAATGGCGGGGACGAATTCTATCAGCTCTACACCCTGTCCGGCGGCCGGTTGACCCGCATCACCGACGGCAAGAGCCGCAACTGGTTCGGCGCCTGGAGCCCGGACGGGAAACGCGTCGGCTATGCCTCGTCGCGCCGCAACGGCGCCGACATGGACCTCTATGTCGTCGATCCCGCAGACCCTGCGAGCGACCGGCTGGTCGCGCAGGTTTCCGGCGGCGGTTGGAACATCGCCGACTTTTCAAGGGATGGGACCAGGGCCCTGGTCCTGAACCGGATGTCGATCAACAATGCCGTAGTCTATGAGCTGGACCTGGCGTCCGGCCGCATGACTCCTCTGACCGATCCTGCGGAGGAGGTCTCCTATGTCGATCCCAAGTATGCGACCGACGGCGCCGTTTGGGCGACCTCGAACAAGGACTCCGACTTCCTGCGCCTGGGGCGGATCGGGCAGGGCGGCTTTGTTCCCGTCAGCCCCGAGACCCGGTGGGACGTCAGCGACTATGCTCTGGCGCCCGACGGGAGCTTGGTCGCCTATGCGGTCAACGAGGCGGGCGTCTCGCGGCTCAAGGTCATGGATCTCGCCACGGGCGCCGTGCGCGTCGTCACGGGCCTGCCGGAGGGCGTCATCCCCTACAGCATCGGCCCCGCCATCGACATCGCCCCCTGGGGCGCGATCGGCCTGAGTCTGTCGTCCGCCCGGGTGTCCGGCGACGCCTTCTCGATTGATCCGATCACCCTAGCGGTCACCCAATGGACCCACAGCGAGACCGGCGGCCTGGATCCCGTCGCCAACATCGAGCCCCAACTGGTCGAGGTGAAGAGCTTCGACGGCGAGACCGTGTCCGGCTTCCTCTATCGGCCTGACGCGACCAAATTCCCCGGCAAACGCCCGCTGATCGTCGATATCCACGGCGGGCCGGAAGGCCAGACCCGCCCCGACTTTCTGGGGTCTCAGAACTATCTGCTGAACGAGCTGGGCGTGGCCCTGTTCTTCCCGAACGTGCGGGGGTCGTCGGGTTACGGCACGCGGTTCGTCAACCTGGACAACGGCCCGTTCCAGCGCGAGAATTCGGTCAAGGACATCGGCGCCTTCCTCGACGCGCTGGAGGTCGATCCGACCCTGGACGCCGCGCGCTTCGCCGTCACCGGCGTCTCGTACGGCGGCTACATGTGCTACGCGACGGCGGTGCATTACAGCGACCGGCTGAAGGGGGCGAACTGCTATGTCGCCATCTCCAACTTCGTCACCTTCCTGGAAAACACCCAGTCCTATCGCCGCGACCTGCGACGCGTGGAATACGGCGATGAGCGTGATCCGGCCCAGCGCGCGCAACTTCAGGCGATCTCGCCACTGACCAGCGTGGACAAGATCACCATCCCGCTGCTGGTCGCCACAGGGGGCAATGACCCCCGTGTGCCGGCGTCCGAAGCGGACCAGATCGTCAGCGCGGTTCGCAGCAACGGCGGCACGGCCTGGCACCTGCTGGCGCAGAACGAGGGCCACGGTTTCCACAAGAAGGAAAACGAGGACTACTATTTCTGGACCAGCCTGTTGTTCTGGAAACAGACGTTGTTGGGCGACGCCGCGCGCTGAGCCTGACCGGCGTCTTTCAGAAATCCATCCATGACCTTCAAACGCATCGTCGCGGCGAGCGCGGTTTTGGCCGCGCTCCTTGCGGCGCCCGCGATGGCGCAGACCCGCATCCCGGTTCAAACCGACCATCACGTCCACGTTCATTCGCCGGCTATTCTCGAAATCCTGCCGGCCTATTGCAGCAGTCCCGGGCGGATCGGCGCTTGCGATCCGGCCTTCGTCGAACCGCTGACGGCCGATGATCTGCTCGCGGACATGGATGAGGCGGGCGTGGAGACGGCCTGGATGATGTCTACGGCCTATCTGGCCGAAAGCCCGATGATGGTTCCGCCGCTGCCCGACGCGGCGACACGGGTTCACGACGCCAACGCCTTCACTGTCGCCACGGCCGCGGCCCACCCCGGACGGCTCGTCGCCTTCGTTTCGGTCAATCCGCTGACGCCTGACGCCCTGACCGAAATTGAGGCCTGGAAAGACGAGCCCTTCGCCAAGGGATTGAAGCTGCACCTGACCAACTCGGGTGTCGATCTTCGTGATCCCCACCATGTCCGTCGCCTGGCGGCAATCTTCGACGCCGCATCGGACGCCCAGTTGACCGTCATGATCCATATGCGGACCCGCGCAGCGGATTATGGCGAGCATGACGTCAGCATCTTCGTCGAACAAATCCTGCCCCATGCCCGCGACATCCCCGTCGTCATCGCCCATTCCGGCGGTTGGGGCGGCCTGGACGCGAACACCTGGGACGCGCTGGAGGGATTTCGGGAAGTCTTGGCCGAACGGCCGAACAAAGCGCCTAATCTCTTTTTTGACTTGGCCCAGGTTTTTGATGCGGACACTTCGCCGGAAGACCGGGTGCGACTGGTTCATGTCATGAGGGCCGTCGGCTTCGATCGTTTTGTGGCAGGGTCTGATTGGCCGTTTTCAGGTCATTTGGCCGATTATTTGAACGAGGCCATGGGATATTTGCCGCTGTCGCCACAGGATGCTCGGGCTTTGCGACAACGATGCGTCGCGATGAAGATTGGCGGAGATTGACTGATCAGAAGGTCCGCATTCGGGATGCGATAAGTCGCCGAAAAACGTAGAATCGCGAGGGAACGAAAAGGAGTGAAAATAGGACTCCTGTGTGCAGGCGGGCAGCACGTCTGAAGATGTTCGACAAACTGATCAATCTGCATATCGGCGATATGAATCAGTGTGAAGCGCCACGCGTCGCTCGAAGGCGGCGATGCTGAAGATGCTCAGGCGCGGCTGGACCGGAAGACGCGGGTTCAGCTTGACCGTCAACTGTTCATCGAGTGCGGCAGGGCGCGCGAACGAGGGGCCGGGCCGAAGATCGCTAATGAGCGCGGTTGATCGCCGCGTGGCATTGAGGCCCTGATAATCTCTCAGAAGCGGTCTGTGCCCGTCCCCTCTGCGGGGGATCAATCTCCACGTCCTCGCAGGAACAGGATCACGGCGCCTCCGACCAATACGAGGCCGGCTAGGCTGGTTGCGTAGGCGGCGGCCACGAAAAAGGGCAGCCAAGGCAGATCGACAGCGCCGAAATTCTTGAACAGCAGCAGTGCGACGCTGCCCATATAGCCGGTGGAATCCGCCACATAGATCAGGAAGCCGGCGGTCGCGACCGTGCCCGAATAGGCGATCATCCGGTCGAACAGCATGGCGTTGAAGGGGGTATAGGAGAGGTATAGGCCCGCACCGGCGGCGATCATCCAGGCGATCGGCGACAGCAGCCCCTGCTGGAAGGCGAAGGTCGAGGCGCCCAGGATGGCGAAACCGGCCAGAATGACGCCGTGCATGAACAGCAGGGCCCGTCCGTTGTTCTTCACCGCGATCAACACACCCATC
>JBKBXN010000015.1:0-26393 GCA_046314055.1 Brevundimonas sp. | reverse complement strand
CGACGCTGTCCTGGACCCGCAGGGTGCAGGCGATGCGTTGCAGGCGGGGGAAGGCGGCGAAGGCGGCGGCGGCGGCCTGGCGGCGGCGCGCGGCGGGATCGAGGTCGTCGAACTTGGTCTTCAGCACCAGGGCGAAGTCGCGGTCGTCGGCGAAGGCGACCGTGGCGCCGGCCAGCATCCGGCCCAAGGTGGTCGGCGGATCGCCGTCCCACTGGTCCCACAGCTTGCCGCGGAAGTTGCCGTCATAGCTGACCTTGACGCCTAGTCGCACGGCGGCCTCGATCAGGGCGACGGCGGCGGCAGAGCCGTTGGGGCCGGTCGCCGGGGTCACGCCCGAGGCGTGCAGCCAATCGACCCCGTCCAGTAGCTCGTCCCAGTCGAAGGCGGTGTGGACGTGTTCGACGAAGGCCGAGCCGCCGCGGTCGTACAGAACCTCGGACGGTCTGCGCACCGCGCCGGGCGTCAGGAAATACAGCCCCATCCGCCCCGGCCGGAACACCACGGGCGAGGTGTCGACCCCGTGCTTGCGCACCTCGTCCCGCGCCGCCCGGCCCAGGGCGTTGTCCGGCAGCACGGTCGCCAGGGCGGTCGGGGCGCCGAACTGGGCCAGAGAGACGGCGACGTTCGCCTCGGCCCCCGCCGGACGAACCGTCAGGGCGGGGGACTGGAGCAGGAGCTCGTTCTGGTTCGGCGAGAACCGCAGCAGCATCTCGCCAAAGCAGAGGATGCGGCGCGTCGGCGAGGGAAGACCCGTCACCAGTTCCACATCGTTCCGTCTTCGAGGCGCGCGACGGGCAGATAGGCAGGCTTGTAAGGATATTTCGCGGCCTCGGCCTCGTCGATGTCGACGCCGTGACCGGGCGTTTCGCCGACGTGCAAGAAGCCGTCTTCGAAGTGGTAGTCGTGGGGGAAGACAGCGTCCGTCTCGGGCGTGTGGCGCATATATTCCTGGATGCCGAAGTTGGGCACCCAGGTGTCGAAGTGCAGCGCCGTGCCCATGGTCACGGGCGACAGGTCGGTGGCACCGTGGCAGCCGGTGCGGATCTGGTACAGGCTGGCCAGGTCGGCGATCCGCCGCAGGTGGGTGACGCCTCCCGCGCCAACGATCGTGGCGCGGATATAGTCGATCAACTGGTTCTGGATCAGATCCTTGGCGTCCCAGATCGAGTTGAAGATTTCGCCTACCGCCAGCGGCGTGGTCGTGTGCTGGCGGATCAGCTTGAAGGCTTCCTGGTTCTCGGCCTGGGTCACGTCTTCGAGCCAGAACAGGCTGTAGGGTTCCAGCGCCTTACCGAGTTGGGCGGCCTCCGTGGGCGTATAGCGGTGGTGGCCGTCGTGCAGCAGGTGATGGTCGAACCCGTAGGTGGCGCGCAGCGTCTCGAACAGTTTGGGGACGTAGTTCAGGGCCTTGCGGGTATCCCAGCCCGTCAGCGAGGGCAGGGCGGCGTCGGCCGGTTCGTAGAACAGCTTGCCCCGCCCCACACCGTAGGCGTCCTTGACGCCGGGCACCCCCGTCTGGGCGCGAATGGCCTTGTAGCCCAGGTCGATATAGTGCCCGACCGCATCGACGGTCTCCGCGATGTCAGACCCATTGGCGTGACCATAGACCATGACGCCGTCGCGGCTGCGTCCGCCCAGCAGATCGTAAAGGGGCATGCCGGCCATCTTGGCCTTGATGTCCCACAGGGCCACATCCACTGCAGCCACGGCGCGCATCGTGACCGGCCCGCGGCGCCAATAGGCTCCCCGGTACAGATACTGCCAGATGTCTTCGATACGCCGTGGGTCCATGCCGATCAGGCAGGGCGCGACATGGTCCTCCAGATAGGAGACGACGGCCAGTTCGCGCCCGTTCAAGGTTGCGTCGCCGATGCCGTAAACCCCTTGATCCGTCTGGATCTTCAAGGTCACGAAGTTACGCCCTGGGCAGGTAACGATGACTTTGGCGGATACGATCTTCATGGCGGCGGGGACTTCTCACTGTTATGACCATGGGAATAGCACGGCCATTTCCAATCCGAAAGATATTGGTAAGGCCATTTTTGCAACCCCGGGAGTGCAGTCATGGGAAATTTGAAAAGCGAGCCCTTGGCGTCTCCGGCGGCGCCCGTGTCGCACGACCGCCTCTACCAGAAGCTCGCCAAGATGCTTTTCGACGACCTGGTGCAGGGTAAGTTCAAGGTCGGGGATCGCTTGCCGGCGGAGCGCGAGCTGGCGAGCGACTACGGCGTCAGCCGCCCGGCGGTTCGGGAAGCGATGATCGCCTTGGAGGTCCAAGGCTTCGTCGAAGTCCGGATCGGCTCAGGCGCCTATGTGGTGCGCGTACCGGGGGTGCAGGACCAACCCGGCTTCGGTGTGACGGCGTTCGAACTGACGGAGGCGCGTCTTCTGGTCGAGGGCGAGGCCGCCGCCCTCGCCGCGACCACGATTTCAGATGATGAAATTGAGCTGCTTCAACAGCTGGTTAACGAGATTGCCGACGAGAATAGACTGCCGGGTGTGAGCGAGCGCGCGGATCGTGAATTCCATCGGGTGATCGCTATGGCCACGCGCAATTCTGCGATCGTCCATATGGTCGAAGAGCTGTGGCGCATGCGCTCCGCCTCGCCGGCCTGCGCCCTTCTTCATGAAAAGGCCCGTGACGCCAATGTGCGGCCTGTCGTGGAGGAGCATCAGGAGATCGTCGAGGCCTTGAGGACGCGTGATCCACAGCGGGCTCGCGCCGCGATGCGCGCTCACCTGGGTCAGGTCATCGAGCATCTGCTCTTCGCGACGGAAGAGAAGGCCATGGAGAATGCGCGGCGTTCGGTGGCTTCGACCCGTGAGCGTTTCGGACGGGCCGTGTCACTGTAAATGCTAAAGTCGTTGCAATTGGCCTGACCATTAATCTATCTTTGGTCATCTCGCGTGAACCAGCATCAAGACTGGGCGCATCAGGGGGAGGCCAAAAGTGAGCGTACAGACCAGTCCTATTCAGATCAAAGCACCGTCCCCCGGCAAATACCGGTGGGTGATCATGTGGCTGCTGTTCGCGGCCATGGTCATCAACTACGTCGATCGGCAGATGATCGGCTTCCTCAAGCCGAGCCTGTCGGCCGAGTTCGGCTGGTCCGAGACCGACTATGCCGACATCGTCTTCTGGTTCCAGGCCTCCTACGCCGTGGCCTACCTGTTGTGGGGCCGGATCATGGACAAGGTCGGGGCCCGCTGGGGCCTGGGGGTCGCCTTCGGCATCTGGCAGATCGGCCATATGCTGCATGGTGCGGCGCGTGACCTGTCCCACTTCATGATGGCGCGGATGGTGCTGGGCGTCGGCGAGGCCGGCGGCTTCCCCGGAGGCCTCAAGGCGGTCGCGGAATGGTTCCCGAAGAAGGAACGCGCCCTGGCCACCGGTCTGTTCAACGCAGGCACCAATATCGGCGCCATCGTCACGCCGCTGATCGTGCCGGGCCTGGTGCTCGCCTTCGGTTGGCAGATGGCCTTCGTCATCACCGGCCTGCTGGGACTGATCTGGCTGCCGATCTGGCTGCTGGTCTATCGCCGTCCGCGTGAACAGAAAAACCTGTCTGCGACCGAACTGGCCTATATCGAGCAAGACCCGGCGGACGTCGTCGAGAAGGTCAAATGGACCAAGCTTATGACGGTCAAGGAGAGCTGGGCCTATGCGCTCGGCAAGTTCCTGATCGATCCGATCTGGTGGATGTTCCTGTTCTGGCTGCCGGACTTCCTCGGCAAGACCTACGGACTGGACCTGAAGAGCTTCGGGCCGCCGCTGGTCGCCATCTATCTGCTGTCGGACGTCGGTTCCGTTGGGGGCGGCTGGCTGTCCTCGCGCTTCATGCATCGCGGCATGAGCGTCAACAAGGCCCGCAAGATCACCATGCTGATCTGCGCCCTGTGCGCCGTCCCGGTGGCCTTCGCCGCCATGGCGTCGAACCTGTGGGTCGCGGTGGGCATCATCGGTCTGGCGACAGCGGCGCACCAGGGCTTCTCGGCGAACCTCTACGCCCTGCCGGGCGACGTCTTTCCCCGTTCAGCCGTGGGTTCGGTCGTCGGTATCGGCGGCATGCTGGGCGCCATCGGCGGCATGGCCATGGCCAAATACGCCGGCTACGTTCTGGAGAAGATCGGCAGCTATACGCCCATCTTCGTGGTGGCGGCGTCGGCCTATCTTCTGGCCCTGCTGGTCGTTCACCTGATCACGCCGAAATACGAACCGGCCAAGGTCTGACGAACGACGCGTGCTCGCGCGGCATGAGCAACGGCTTCCAATAAAAACAGAGGGAACACGTCCATGAAACGGTACAGTGCGATCGCCGCAGGACTGCTCGTCCTGCCACTGGCTTCACCGGTCCTGGCCCAGGCGTCTGCGGTCGCACAGGCCGAAGAGCGCGACGTGGTCTCTCTCGCCACAGGATGGCGTTTCCAGTTCGGAGAGGCGCCGGAAGGCGTCGTCGGCGACGCCTTCGACGACAGCGGTTGGCAGACGGTCGAAGTCCCCCACACCTGGAATCGCGTCGGCTATTATCTGAACAATCCAGAGACCCATATTCACACCCCGGAGACCGTAAACCGGGAACAGGGCGTCGGCTGGTACCGGCTGCATTTCGCCGCCCCGGCCTCGTTTGAAGGCGCCAAGGCCTGGCTGCAGTTCGATGCGGCGAGCCGGACCGCCGAGGTCTGGCTGAACGGGCGGCGTCTGGGGGCGCATGACGGCGCCTTCTCGCGGTTCCGGCTGGACGCCACGTCGGCGCTGAAGCCCGGTCAGGACAATGTCCTGGTGGTCAAGACGGACAACAGCCGTCCTCGGCCGGGCGCCGCGACGGCGGACAGCCTGCCGCTCGCCGGGGACTTCTTCGTTCACGGCGGCCTGTATCGTCCGGTCAGCCTGATCGCCACGAATTCCGTCCATATCGACATGATGGATTCCGGCGGCAGCGGCGCCTACGCCACGACGCGTTCCATCGCGCAAAATCAGGCGCAGATCGACGTCGAGGTCCGTCTCCGTAACGACGGCTCCCGCGACCAGGCGACGACCGTGCGCGTCGCCCTGGTGGATGCCGAGGGGCGGGTTCAAGGCGAGGTGGATCGCCGGCAACTGTTGTCGGCGAATGCCTCCGACCTGTTCAAGGGTACGATCACCGTCGCCCAGCCTCGCCTCTGGCAAGGCGTGGCGGATCCCTATCTGTACACGCTGAGAACGGAGGTGATCGATCCGACCGGCGCGGTAATCGATCGCGTCGATCAGCCTTACGGCGTCCGGCAAATCGTGGTCGATCCCGAACAGGGCTTCTTGTTGAATGGCCAGAAGGTGCGGCTGGTCGGCACCGGCTATCACCAGGATCGAGAGGGCAAGGGCTGGGCCGTCACGCCTGCCGATATCGAAGAAGATGTCGCCATGCTGCGCGACATGGGCGTGAACACGCTGCGGCTGACGCACTATCAGCACGGGCAGACGGTTCACGATCTGGCGGACCGATATGGTCTGATCGTCTGGGATGAAATCCCGCTTGTCAGCGTGTGGACCTTGGCCGGCTCCAAAGACCCCACCGAAGGTCTGAGAGCCAACGCACGTCAGCAGCTCACGGAGCTGATCCAGCAGAACCGCAACCACGCCTCTGTCTCGGTGTGGGGCATCGCCAACGAGGTGGATTTCGGAAACTCCCTGCCCATTTTCCTGACGGGCGACGCCTCGTCGCTTCCCGATCCCATGCCGCTGCTCCACGAGCTGGACGCCCTGGCCAAGACGCTGGATCCCAGCCGGCACACGACCCTCGCAACCTGCTGCGAGGCGCGCCATTTCGCGGAGGGCGTGACTGTTCCAAGGACCGCCGTCGCTGCCGACCTCGGGGGGATGAACCTCTACTATGGCTGGTACTATGATCAGCCTTCCGATCTTGCCGGCGCTCTGGATTCAATCCGTCTGCGCCGTCCGGAACAGCCGCTGGCGATCACGGAATACGGCGCCGGTGGTGCGACGACCATGCACACCGACAACCCTTTGGGCGGTCCCATCGACTCGCGCGGTCGGGCGCAGCCCGAGGAATATGAAAGCTATATCCACGAACAGGCTTGGTCGATTCTCGCCCCACGCGACTATCTGTGGGGAACCTGGCTGTGGAACGGCTTCGATTTCGCGACGACCATCCGTCGAGAGGGCGATGCCGACGACATCAATACCAAGGGGCTGATCACCTACGACCGCAAGATCAAGAAGGACGCCTTCTTCTTCTACCGCGCGAACTGGTCGTCCAATCCGACGGTCCACGTCACGGGTTCGCGCTACACCGACAGGGCCTATCAGCACGCCGAGGTCAGGGTCTATTCGAACGCCGCGTCGACGACGCTGGTGCTGAACGGTCAGACGCTGACCGCGCAGGCCGACTGTCCGATGCGCATCTGCGTCTGGCCGGTCAAACTCTCAGAGGGCGTGAATACTGTGGAGGCCGTCGGGCGGTTCGCTGACGGGGAGGTCCGAGACGATGTCCGCTGGACGCTGGGCGAGGACGTCGCTCGCGCGGTGCGCATCGACAGCGGCGCCATCCTGGCTGCACCGAGCGTGTCGGGGCGGTTTGGGTCGGACAACTTCTTCAGCGGCGGTCGCGCCGGCTCGGCGGACCCGGCGCCAGTCGGTTTCAAACCCGCGACGCCTGTTGAGGTCGAGGGCGACGATCCTGCGCTCATTAAAACCTATCGGACCGGAACCTTCGAATACGCCGTGCCGGTCGACCCTGGGACATACGAGGTCACATTGACCTTCTTGGAGCCCACGGCGGGGCCGGGCGAGCGGCTATTCGACGTCCGCGCAAATGGCGACACCGTCCTGGCAGGGTTCGACGTCAACACCGCGGCGGGCGGCGTCCTGAAGGTCGTCAAACGCAAGTTCAAGGTGACGGCCCGAGATGATCAGATCGTCCTGTCATTCGCACCTACCCGCGGCGACGCATTGGTTTCGGCGATCGAGGTCGTGAAAAAATGATTAGGGCCTAATCTGGACAGGTCGCACCAAAGCAGATTAACTGGTCATACCAATAAGTGCACAAATGCACACGGGAGGGTTACCAATATGCGCTACACATCCATACTCCTTGCGTCGGTGGCCCTCGCGGGCCTCGCGGCTCCGGTCTGGGCTCAGGACGCCGCCGCTGCTCCGACACAGACGAACGATGCCCCAGCCTATGCGCTGGATGAAGTGGTCGTCACCGCTCAGAAGCGTCAGCAACGACTTCAAGATGTTCCAGTCGCCGTGACGGCCCTGACGGCCGAAACCCTGGAAAACCGCAACGTGGCTGAAGTGGCGGATGTGGCGCGGTTGGCCCCGAGCTTGACAGTGACCGAGTCCGGTCAAGCCACCAACAACAGCATCAATATTCGCGGCATCGGCACCTCGGCCTTCAGCATCGGCATCGAGTCCGCTGTCGCCGCCGTCGTGGACGACGTGTCGCTGGTCCAACAGGCGCAGGCCTTCTCCCCCTTGGCGGACATTGCCCGCATCGAGGTGCTGCGAGGCCCGCAAGGCACCCTGTTCGGCAAGAACGCATCGGCAGGCGCCATCAACATCGTGACCCAAGGGCCGACCGCCAATCTCAGCGGCTCGCTGACGGCGGCCGCCACCACTGACAAAGAGACTCGGCTCGAAGGTTCCATCGCCGGGCCGTTGGGCGAGCGCGCCGGCTTCCGGCTGAACGCCTATGCGTCAGAGCGTGACGGCTATCTGAAAAACCTGACCACCGGCAATATGCTGAATGGCGAGGACGCCTGGGGTATTCGTGCCCGCGTGGACCTTCAACCCACCGATCAGCTTTCCCTGTCGCTGACCGCAAGCCACTCGGAATCGGACGTGAACGGCAATGTGCGTTCCTTCCGCGAGGCGACGCCGGGCGCCCGCATTATCGGGTCGCCGCTGTCCGGCAACCTCGCCGGAATTCAGGTCGGGTCTGACAACTACAAGGTTCGGATCAACTTCGAGCCCCTGAACCACAGCGAATCGGAAGTCTTCGCGGTGAAGGGATCCTATGAATTCGGCGCCGCGACCCTGACGTCGATCACCAGCTATCAGGACTGGAAGTACGATTTCAGCGAGGATTTCGACAATATCGCCACGCCGACCCTGACGGACGCCAACAACCCCAACAGCACGCCGGTGCCGGACGGCATCATCCAGCGGTCCAGCTTCCATACCACCAGCTTGGCGCAAGAGCTTCGCTTGGCGTCTACGGGCGGTGATCGCTTCCACTATCTGCTCGGCCTGTTCTATTCGGACTCAGAGACCGACAGAACGCTGGTGCGCGGTCCGACCTTCCCGACCAACTTCGCGGCCGGCGTCACCAACACGACCTATGCGGCCTTCGGCCAGTTCACCTACGATTTCTCGCCACAAACCCATGTCGATGTGGGCCTGCGCTGGAACTCGGAAGAGATCAGCGTCGATTTCACCAATCAACTCGCCACGGCGACCACCTGCCAGTTCACCTGCAGCGGGGACGCCAGCGAAGAGCGTACGACCTACAAGGTCGCGCTGAGGCATGACCTGACCAGCGACATCATGGCCTATGCCTCCATCGCCACGGGCTACAAGGGCCAGGGCTTCGACGTCAGCAGCGGCTTCACCCCGGCTCAGGCCGCGCGGCCGGTCAATGCTGAAACCTCTGACGCCTATGAGGTCGGCATGAAGGGGCGTTTCCTGGACGGCCGGGTCCAGGCGAACATCGCCGGCTTCTGGACCGACTATTCGGACTTCCAGACCCAGAGCATCGAAGAGGACCCCGCCGCGCCGGGCACATTCGTCGCGCGCCTGCGCAACGTCGGCAGCGTCAGAAGCCGGGGCGTGGAAGTGGACGGCGCCGCGCGGGTGACCGAAAATCTTCGGTTGGACGTGTCCGCCGCCTATATCGACGCCGAGGTCACCGACTTCCCCAACGCGCCCTGCTACAACGGCCAGACGGCGGCCGAAGGCTGCCGAGACCTCAACCCGAGCCCGACGGTTCTGACGGGGGTTCAGGACCTAGCCGGCAAACGCCTGACCAACTCGCCCAAGTTCAAATATTCGATCGCGGGCACCTATGATCTGGATCTGCCCAACCTGCCGTTCAACGCCGCGATTTCCGGCGAGTGGGCCTATCGGACTGCGGTGAACTTCGCCCTCGGCGACAATCCGCGTCAGGAACAGGAAGGCTACGGCGTCTTCAACGGCAACGTCAGCTTCGAGAGTTCGCCGGATTCACGTTACCGCGTGACGGTGTTCGTCAATAATCTGTTCGACCAGCACTATGCGACGACGATCAGCCCGTCCACGGGCGCCTCCACGACGGCGCTGGGCGGCGGGTACAGCGTAGCCGACGCCGTGTCACAAATCCTGCCGCGCGCATCGCAACGCTACTTCGGCATCCGCGCCCGCGCGCGCTTCTAGGACGACTTCTCCCTGAGACTGCCCGACCCCTTGTGGGTCGGGCTGCTTTTTTTTTGATGTCCGGGGCGGTCTCGACGTTGCGCCCGGCATCTGAAGGATTGTGATGTGACGCGCCTCAACGATGCTTCCGCCGGAACTCTGGATGCTCGCGTGCGTCGGTCTGCCTATGAACGGCCAACAACGCCGGGCTTGGTTCACCTCGGGACCGGCGCCTTCAATCGCGCCCATCAGGCCGTCTATGCGGACGCGGCGCTCGAAAACGGGGATTCGGCGGCCGCTATCCTGGGCGTGTCCTTGCGTTCTCCGACGGCGCGAGACCAACTGGCGCCCCAGGACGGTCTGTTCACCGTGACGGAAAGGTCGGGCGAGGGGGCGGTGACGCGGCTGGTCCGATCCGTCAACGACGTCCTGTTCGCCCCCCAATCGCCGCGCGACGTGATCGACGCCCTGGCGGCCGAGACAACGGGGGTGGCGACCCTGACGGTGACGGAGGCGGGCTATCTCGCCGGACCGTCGGGAGAGCTCGACTTTGCTTCGCCGACCGTGGCCGCAGACCTGAAGGGGGAGGGCGCGCCGCTCAGCATCTATGGTTTCCTGCGACGCGCGCTTCACGAGCGAAAGGCCGCAGGACGGCGCGGCCTCACCCTTCTGTCCTGCGATAATCTGGCCGCCAACGGCACGCGGTTGGGGGCTTGGCTCGATCAGTTTTTGCTCGCCGCCGATTCCGAACTTGCGGCCTGGGCGCGCGCCGAATGCCGGTTCCCGTCCAGCATGGTGGATCGCATCGTCCCTGCGACCACGGCGGCCGACCGTGACGCGTTGAAGACCCGGTTGGGCGTCGATGACCACGCCGCCGTCTTCACCGAACCCTTTTCGCAGTGGGTGGTGGAAGACTCGTTTGTTGGCGACCGGCCACGGTGGGACGCCGGCGGCGCCCAGTTCGTCGGCGACGTGGCCCCTTACGAGACCGCCAAGCTGCGAATGTTGAACGGCGCCCATTCGGCTCTGGCCTATATCGGGCTGGGCGAGGGCTGGACGTTCGTCCACGAGGCCATCCGAGATCCCCGCATCGCCGAACGTGTCGAACGCCTGATGCGAACGGAGGCGGCGACGAGCCTGTCTCCGACACCGGGCCAGGACCTGCAAACCTATGCGGATCGGCTGGTCGAACGGTTCGCCAATCCCGCGCTCAATCACCGGCTCGATCAGATCGCCAAGGATGGGTCCGAGAAGATCGTTCAGCGTTGGCTGCCGGTGCTCGCGCATCATCAGGCGGCCGATCGATCCTGCCCGGCCACGCTAGAAGCGCTGGCGGCCTGGGTGGTCTTCGTTCGCGGCGACCGGGGTCCGGTGGTCGATCCTCTCGCGGATCGGCTCGCCGACCTGTGGGCGCAGGCCGGCGCCAAGGACATCGCTGCGGCCCTGTTCGGGCGCGGCGGTCTTATGTCGGCCCACTGGACGGCGTCGCCCGCCAACCTCGTGCGTCTGACAGAACTCATCAACGACGAAGGCCGAACCGGCTGATCTCTCTATCCTCCACGCTCCGCAACCCAGGTTAGGAAACCGATGCGTTACTCCAAGAAGTCCAGAATGGTCGTTCTGGCCGCCTGCGTCCTGACGCTGTCGGCTGCCGCAGCCAGTGCGTCGGCGTTGTCCGTCGCGGCGTCGAGCGCCGCTGCGGCGCCGGTCAGCGAGGCGGACGCCACGACGCGGGCGAATGCGCTTCTGGCTCGCATGACGCTTGAGGAGAAGGCGGCTCAGGTCAGCCAGTTCTTCATGTTCGGCGACCCGGCGAACTTCGAACCCAAGGTTCGCGCCGGGGCGGGCTCGCTGCTCTTCGTCACCGATGTCAATGTGATCAACAGGTTGCAGCGCGTCGCGGTCGAAGAGAGCCGACTGGGCATTCCGCTGTTGTTCGGTTTCGACGTGATCCACGGCCTGAGGACCATCTTCCCCGTGCCTATCGGCATGGCGGCGTCCTGGGATCCTTCGGCGGCCGAACGGGCCCAGTCCGTCGCCGCCAACGAGGCGCGCGCCAGCGGCATCCATTGGACCTTTGCGCCGATGCTGGATGTCACGCGCGATCCCCGCTGGGGACGCATCGTCGAAGGACCGGGAGAAGACCCCTATCTGGCCTCGGCTCTGGCGCGGGCGCAGGTTCGCGGCTTCCAGGGTGAAACGATCGGCGCGCCAGGGCACATCATTTCCGGGCCCAAGCATTTCGCCACCTATGGCGCGTCCGAGGGCGGCCGGGACTATGACGCCGTCCATGTGTCGGACAGCCAGTTCTACAACGTCTATCTGCCGCCGTTCGCCGCCGCGATCGACGCCGGGGCCGGCAATGTCATGAGCGCCTATATGGAGATCAACGACGTCCCCGCCGCCGGCAACAAATGGCTGCTGACCGACGTCCTGCGCGACCAGCTTGGGTTCAAGGGGTTCGTGGTCAGCGATGCGAACGGCGTGAAAAGCCTGACGACCCAGGGCTTTGCTGTCGACGAAGCGGACGCCGCCGTTCGCGCCATGAACGCCGGCAACGACATGGAGATGGCGCTGGGCGACGCCGCTTACGCCAACCTCGTCCAGGCTGTCCATGACGGCAAGGTGCCCGTAGCGGTCCTGGATGATTCCGTGCGTCGCATCCTGGTCGCCAAGTTCAGGATGGGCCTGTTCGAGAACCCCTACGTCGACGCCTCCCTGACGGCTGGCGTCCTGGCCGACCCGGCGCACCGTACGGAGGCCCGGTCGGCCGCCGCCCGTTCGCTGGTGCTGATGAAGAACGACGACCGAGCCCTTCCGCTGAATCCGGCTGCGGGCCAACGGATCGCGGTGATCGGTCCCATGGCGGATTCCAAGGACGACACCCTCGGCTCCTGGGTCTTTGCCCATGATCCCAACGAGACCATCTCCATCTACGAGGGCATTCGCGACCGGGTCGGGGCGAACGGCGTGGTCCAGACGGCGCCGGGCGTGCAGATCAAAAGGACTTACCCGTCCTTGTTCGAGATCATGCCGGATCTGGCCAGGCTGCGTCCGCGCCCGGCCGTCTGGCCGGACGCGCAGGATGCTCAGGAGTTCGATCGCGCCGTTGAACTCGCGCGCAACTCCGATGTAGTCGTGATGGTTCTGGGGGAAAACCAGCTGATGAGCGGCGAGCAGGCCTCTCGGACGGACCTCGCCCTGCCAGGGGATCAGCAAAGACTGCTGGATGCGGTGACGGCATTGGGCAAACGCGTGGTCGTCGTCCTGATGAACGGACGACCGCTCGACATCTCCGACGCCGCCGAAAAAGTCCCGGCGATCCTGGAGGCCTGGCACCCCGGCACCGAGGGCGGGGCGGCGGTGGCGGACGCCCTGTTCGGCGACGTCAATCCGGGCGGCAAGCTGCCGATGACTTGGCCCCGCAGCGTGGGTCAGATCCCGGTCTACTATTCCCAGGCCACCACCAAGGCGCCGGAGGACGCGGCCAAACGCTATTGGGACGTGGCGTCAACGCCGCTGTATGTCTTCGGCCATGGGCTCAGCTACACGACCTTCGCCTTCTCCGATCTGAAGGTCGCTCGGCCCACCGTCGGCATCGGACAACCCATCGAGATTACGGCGACGGTGACCAATACCGGGGATCGCGCCGGCGATGAGGTGGCGCAACTGTACATCCACCAGAAATCAGGCCGTGCGACCCGCCCGATACGAGAACTGAAGGGCTTCCAGCGCCTGACCCTGGCGCCGGGCGAAAGCCGCACAGTCACGTTCACCCTGGGCGAGGCCGAGCTGCGCTATTGGAGCGCCGCCGACAGGGATTGGGTGGTCGATGCGGCCAAGTTCGATGTCTGGGTGGGCGGCGACTCCAACGCCGAACTGCATACAGGCTTTGAAGTCGTCCCCTGATCGACGTTCGCTTAGGCAAGGACCGTTTGGCGGTCCTTGGATGTTGTCATTGGCGAGGCGCTTGAGCGTGTCTATCATCTCAGGCGCTGAATCAGCTTCTTTCGCTAGCCGCCTAAACTAGGTGCAAGTCTCTTTGCGGGGCCTCGCCACAGACGAAATGACTTAAACGACGCCCCCGGTTGCGAAAGCGCCGGGGGTGTTGTCGTTCAGGCCTTGCGACGTTCGTCGAGCGCTGAACTCGTCAAGGGGACGCATGCCTCTCCCCAAGCTTGGCGCCCGGCATCAGCACGACCATCAAGCCGTGAAGGGACGTAGCCGCCTCGCGTGCCCAAATAAACAAGTCTTGCCGTTCAGTCGGGGCGCGGCTTAGGAGCGGCTCCATGACTGCCCTGCGCCGACTGATCGACCCCTATCTGCTCATGCTGATCGGCACGGTGGTGCTGGCGGCGCTCGTTCCGGCGAGGGGCGTCGGCGCGCATGTGGCGGAGGTCGCGGCGACGGCGGCGATCGCTCTGTTGTTCTTCCTGTATGGGGCGCGGCTGTCGCCTGGGGCGATATGGGCGGGTCTGTCGCACTGGCGGCTGCAGGGGATGGTGCTGGCGGCCACCTTCCTGTTGTTTCCGCTGCTGGGGCTGGCGGTGTTCTGGGCTACGGGGTCTTGGCTGGCTGAGGATTTGAGGGTCGGGCTGTTCTATCTGTGCCTGCTGCCGTCGACGGTTCAGTCGTCGATCGCCTTCACGTCCATAGCGCGGGGCAATGTTCCGGCCGCTCTGTGCGCGGCCTCGGTGTCGAACCTGGCGGGGGTTGTGATCACGCCCCTGCTGGTGATGCTGTTGCTGCCGGTGGGGAGCGCCGGGGTGTCCCTGTCGTCGGTCGAGAGCATCGCCCTGCAGATCCTGGCGCCCTTCCTGGCGGGGCAGGCGGCGCGGCCGTTGATCGGGGGTTGGCTGATGCGGCATGGGCGGCTGACCTCGGCGGTGGATCGGGGGTCGATCCTGCTGGTGGTCTATGTGGCCTTCAGCGCGGGGGTGGTGTCCGGGGCATGGACCCGGCTGTCGCACCTGGACCTGGCGTTGGTGGTGGTGCTGGACATTGTGATCCTGGCGGTCGCCCTGGCGGTCACGACCCTGGGCAGCCGGAGACTGGGCTTTTCGCGCGAGGACGAGATCGCCATCGTCTTCTGCGGGTCCAAGAAGAGCATGGCCAGCGGCCTGCCCATGGCGGCCATCCTGTTCGCCGGGCAGAGCGTGAGCCTGATCGTCATCCCCCTGATGCTGTTCCATCAGATCCAGCTATTCGCCTGTGCGGTTCTGGCCCGGCGGTATGCGGAGACGGCCCCGGATGGGGTCAAATGACGCGGTGAAGCACGGCGGCGTCGGCGATCTGGCGCATGACAGCCTCATAGCCCGGGGCGTCGATGGGGCTGGAGAGGCCGATGGAACTGCAGCCCCGGCGGGCCAGGTCGCAGGCGGCGGCGACCAGGGGCTCGATCAGCTTCTCGGGCCGTAGGAGGTCGAAGGCGACCAGGGTGTCGACCATGAACTGCCGCTCTCCCGAGGCGGTGGTGGAGATGGAATAGGCCAGTATGGCCCGGACGCATTCGTTGGCCACGGCGGCGAGCACTCCGCCGGAGGCGGGCGGCGCATCGACCCGGGCGCGCCAGGAGTCCAGCGTGAGGCGCGGGTTCCCCATGTGGGCCAGGACATAGGTCTGGTCGGCTTCGTCGCGTTCGAGGCGGCGATATTGGAGGGCGCTCATTCTCGGCCCCTTAGGCCATGGCCGAAATGGCCGCCTTGATCTCCATCAATCCGTTTGCTTGCTTCGGGCGCGAGGCCTAACCTCTCCCGATCATGCTTGAACTCAGATCCCTGCCCACGGACTGCGCTCAGCGCCGACAGGATTCGGTGTGTTCGACCTGTGGCGCGCGGGCGTTCAGCGTGTGCAGCAGCCTGGATCCCGCCGATCTGGCCGGGCTGGACGCCATTGCCGAGCGGATGTCGCTGAAGGCGGGCGAGTCCCTGATCCGAGAAGGCGATCCGGCGGTCCACCTGTTCAACATCACCTCGGGATCGGTGAGGATCTACAAGCTGCTGCCGGACGGGCGGCGCCAGATCACGGGCTTCCTGTTCGCCGGCGACTTCGTCGGTCTGGCGACCGGTCAGGACTACGCCTTCTCGGGCGAGGCCATCGAGGATGCGACCCTGTGCCGGTTCCGCAAGACCGATTATCGCGCCCTGATCCGCGAGCGGCCGCTGCTGGAAGAGGCCCTGCTGGATCGGGCGACGCACGAATTGGCGGCGGCGCAGAACCAGATGCTGCTGCTGGGCCGCAAGACGGCGCAGGAGCGGATCGCCTCCTTCCTGCTGGACCTGCCCACCCGCGACCCGCTGAGGCCGTCGGCCGAGGATCAGGTACGGCTGCCGATGACGCGGTCGGAGATCGCCGACTATCTGGGCCTGACCATTGAAACGGTGAGCCGGGTTTTGACCAAGCTGAAGACGACCGGGGTGATCCGGTTGCTGGCGCTGAACGAATTGCGGATCGAACAGCCCGACCGCCTGCGCGACATCGCCGAAGGCGAGACCTAGGGCGGCGCGCCGATCTGGATGGCGGTGTGGCGCTGTCACGAAAACAGGGTGACAAAGCGCCAAAAGCGCCAAAAGCGCCAAGACTGCTAAATCCTGCTCCATCGCCCGTCCTCGCGTCGCGCCCATATTGACGCCAGAAGGGATTGTAACCGACCCTGGGGCTCTGCCGGGTTGAAGGGTGAAAACGCGCCGCAAACCCGCAGCCCCGCGTGAATCGCGGCGCGCGCAAATAAATCCCCGTGAGGCCGTCTTTTAGACCAGGGCCTGCTGACGGTGCGCCGTCAGACGCACGCGGCCGTCGGGCGTCAGGCCTTCGACCCGGAAGGTGCGGTCGCACATACGCGTTGGGGCGGGGCGGTGGCTGACGATGATCAGGCCCTGGCCGGCGGCCTTCAGGCGACGGTCGAGCGCGGTCAGAACCTGGGCCTCGGTCGCGGCGTCCAGGCCCTCGGTCGGTTCGTCCAGCACCAGCCAGGGCGCGGAGCGCAGATAGGCGCGGGCCAGGCCGAGGCGACGGCGTTCGCCGCCGGACAGGCGTTCGCCATTGGGACCGACGCGGGCGTCCAGGCCGAGCGGGTCGGCGCGGCCCCGGTCGGCCAGGGCTGCATCTTCGAGCGCGGCCCATAGGGTTTCATCGTCCGCAGGACCGGCCAGCAGCAGGTTTTCGCGGATCGTGCCGTCGATCAGGCGGATGTCCTGGGCCGCGTAGGCGAACAGGGACAGTCGGTCGTGGGGGGCGATGTCGGCGATGTCGAGCCGGCCCAGCCAGGCCTCATTCGCCACGGCGTCGCGCAGACCGACCAGGCGTTCGATCAGGGTGGTCTTGCCCGCGCCGGACGGACCGATCAGGCCAAGACGCAGCGGCGGCGACATGCGGTCGCCGTCTGTGGACAGGGTCAAGGTTGCGGTGGTCGGAGCGGACCCATGCCGCGCCGACGAGGGCGAAGCCAGGGCGTCGAGGCGGGCCGTGGCCTCCACGGCGGCGCCGTTCTGCAACAGGGCGCCGACCAGACCGGCGGCGGATTCGATGCCCATGACGGCGGCCAGGGCGGCGAGGGCCGTCATCGGCAAGGGCGC
The DNA here is from genome assembly GCA_046314055.1 of Brevundimonas sp. GTDB lineage: Bacteria > Pseudomonadota > Alphaproteobacteria > Caulobacterales > Caulobacteraceae > Brevundimonas. The sequence continues at coordinate 9,431 of JBKBXN010000015.1, read as the reverse complement.
GCCCAGGGTGGCGGGAATGACGGCGGCGACGGCGAGGCCCGTGACCGCCGCCTGCCAGGCGGCCATCCAGCCGCCGGCCTGGGTCAGGGCGAGCTGGGCGCGGTCTAGACCGGCGGCGGCGTGGGCCGCCTCGCCGGCCGCCCAGCGATCCAGGCCATAGGCCTTCAGCTCCGGGGAGACGGCCTCCAGCGCGGACAGCCGATCCTTGAGCTCGCCCGTAGCGATCTGAACCTGGCGACCGGCAGGGGCGGCCAGCCGCCGGGCGAGCAAGACCGAGCCTGCCGCGCCGAGACCCATGGCGAGCAGCAGCATCAGACCGGCGAGGGGGCCGGCCATGCCCGCGAGCAGGGCGGACGAGGCGACGCCCGCGCCCATGGCCCAGGGCGCTGAGAGCCGGACGAACAGGGTCTGGACCGCGTCCACATCCTGGACCAGTCGGGCTGAGGCCTCGCCGGACGACAGGGACAGGGCCTGGGCTGGGGGAGCGGAGGCGAGGGCGTCGAACAGTTGCGGTCGCAGCCGTGCCAGGGCCTTCAGCGCCGCCTCATGGCCGGCGACGCGTTCGATATAGCGGGCGCCGGTGCGCAGGACGGCCAGCAGACGGATGGTCGCGCTGGGCATCATATAGTTGAAGGCCTGGACGGCGACGGATCCGGCGACCCCTGCGATGGCGGCGCCGGTGATGAACCAGCCTGACAGGCCCAGCAGACAGACGGCCGCGACCGCGACGGTCGCGCCCCCAGCGGCGGCGAGACGTAGACGGCTTTGTTGAGCCTGACGTTGCGCTGCGATCAGGGCGCCGACGCGTGAGGGAAGGGGACGGGTCATCACAGGCGCACCACACGGTCGGCCATGGCCGCGACGGCGGCGGAATGGGTGGCGATCAGGGTCGTGCGGCCGCGCGTCGCCTGGCGGATCAGGTCCAGCATGGCTTCTTCTGCAGCGGGATCCAGATTGGCCGTCGGTTCGTCCAGCAGCAGGATGGGGGCGCGCTTCAGAATGGCGCGAGCCAGGCCCAGTCGTCGCCGCTCGCCGCCCGACAGGCCGCCGCCGCGTTCATCGATGGGGCGGTCCAGGTCGCCGAACAGGCCGGCCTCGCCCGCAGCGACCAGGATGCGGCCGGGGCAGGCGGAGGGGTCGGCCAGACGGATATTGTCGCCCAGGCCGCCCGGCACGACGACCGGGTTCTGGCTGGCCCAGGCGATCTGGCCGGCGAAGCCGCCCGCCTCGCTGAGCCGCGCGCCGCCGACCTCGACCTCGCCGGCGGTCAGGGGCGACAGGCCCAGGAACAGGTGCAGCAGGCTGGACTTGCCCGAGCCGCTGGCGCCGACCAGGGCGACGATCTGGCCGGGGCGGACCTCCAGGTCGAAATCGGCGATCACGGGGGCGGCGTCGCCATAGGCGATGGAGACCTTGGTGAAGCGGATCGCCGGGGCGTCTTCCGGCAGGATATGGCGGTCCCGCGCCGGCGCCTCGGGCGTGATCAGGGCGGGGACGGCGGATTCGGCGGCCTGGCGGTCATGATAGGCGGCGGCGAGGCGACGCAGCGGCTGATAGACCTCGGGGGCCAGGGCCAGGACGAAGAAGGCGCGGCCCAGGTCCAGCTGTTCGGGGGCCGGGAAAGGGAGCAGCTTCAGCAGGTTGAAGCCGCAATAGACGGCGATCAGGGCCACGGACAAGGCCGAGAAGAACTCCAGCACCCCGGACGACAGGAAGGCGATCCGCATGACCCGGTTGGTGCGCCGCTCCAGCTCGTCGGAGGCGCGGGCGATTTCAGCAGTGGTGCGAGCGCGGGCGTCGAAGGCCAGGACGGCGGGCAGGGCGCGCACCCGATCGACGAACAGGCCCGACAGCCGTTCCAGCGCCTGGAACTGGCGGCGGCTTTCGCCCGCTGCGGCGGTCCCCGCCAGGATCATGCCGAAGATGAAGGGCATGAGAGTGAACAGAAGTATGCCGGCCGAGAAGGGGCTGGCCACGGCGGCGACGGCGATGATCAGCAGGGGCGACAGGCCGGCGGCCATCTTCAGCGGGGTGAAACGGGACATGTAGCCGTCCAGCGCGCCGACGCCTTCGACCACGGCGGTCAGGCGATCATCGGAACGGGCGCCGCGCCCGAACAGGTCGGCCAGCAGCCGGTCGCGCACGCTGGTCTTGACCGAGCGGCCGAGGCGCGCCCCGACGACCACCGCCGCCTGGCCGACCAGGCCACGCGCGACCAGGCTGACGACGGCCAGCAGCAGCCAGGGCAGGGCGGCGAAGGGCGAAATGCCGAAGGTCGCCACGGTCATGGCCAAGCCGCCTGCGAAACCGACCGCCGGAACCACATCCGCCACAGCCAGGAGACCCGCCAGGGCCGTCAGACGGCGCCAGGGCGCAGCGGCCTGTTTCAGCCAGGCGGCGGGAGAGGCTGGGGGAGAGGCCGTGATCGGCGCCGAGGTCATTCGCACACTCCAGCCTCGGGGCGATGCCAAAGGCCACTGGACAAACCGTCGTTGGGCGAAATGTCCAAGGACGATCAGTCCACTACGACCGACCGTGCAACAGGGCTTTGATCGAAATCAAGGCGACCGCCCCGCCTTGGTTCTAGGGCGGGAGAAACGTCGGTCGTCGGGGCCGGCTACAAGGAGCCTAGAGCCATGATCGACCTCGCGGTCGTCGACCTATCCAGGCTGCAGTTCGCGCTGACAGCCCTTTATCACTTCCTGTTCGTCCCCCTGACGCTGGGGCTGTCGTTCATGCTGGTCATCATGGAGTCGATCTATGTGATGACCCGCCGGCCGATCTGGCGAACCATCACCCGCTTCTGGGGGACGCTGTTCGGCATCAACTTCGTGCTGGGCGTCGCGACCGGCATCACCATGGAGTTCCAGTTCGGCATGAACTGGAGCTATTACAGCCACTACGTCGGCGACATCTTCGGGGCGCCCCTGGCGATCGAAGGCCTGATGGCCTTCTTCCTGGAGGCCACCTTCGTCGGGCTGATGTTCTTCGGCTGGGAAAAGCTGAAGCCCTCGGCGCACCTGTTCGTCACCTTCATGGTGGCGCTGGGCACCAATCTGTCGGCCGTGTGGATCCTGATCGCCAACGGCTGGATGCAGAACCCGGTCGGCGCCGCCTTCAATCCCGACTCGATGCGGATGGAGGTCACGGACTTCATGGCCGTGATCTTCAACCCGGTGGCCCAGGCCAAGTTCGTCCACACCGTCAGCGCCGGCTATGTCTGCGCCTCGGTGTTCGTGCTGGGGGTTTCGGCCTTCTATCTGCTGCGCGGCAAGCATGTCGGCTTCGCCAAGCGGTCGATGACGGTGGCCTCGGCCTTCGGCCTGGCGGCCTCGCTGTCCGTCGTCGTCCTGGGCGACCAGTCCGGCTACGCCCTGACCGACAACCAGAAGATGAAGCTCGCCGCTCTGGAGGCCATGTGGCACACCGAGCCCGCGCCGGCCGGTCTGACCCTGATCGGCATCCCCAGCATGAAGGATCGCGAGACCCACTACGGCGTCCATGTGCCGTGGGTCATGGGCCTGATCGCCACCCGCACCATCGACAAGCCTGTGGAAGGCATCTTCGAACTGGTGGCCACGGCCGAGACGCGGATCGAATCCGGCGTCATCGCCTATGACGCCCTGGAGAAGGTCAAGGCCGATCCGGCCGATCCCGCCGCCCGCGCCCTGTTCGAGACCCATCGCCGTGACCTGGGCTATGGCCTGCTGCTGAAGCGCCACGTCGCAGATCCGCGCATGGCCTCGCCCGAGCTGATCCAGCAGACGGCCTGGGAGACGGTGCCGAACGTGCCGGCCCTGTTCTGGAGCTTCCGCATCATGGCCGGCGTCGGGATGTTCATGATCCTGTTCTTCGCCACGGCCTTCTACCTGTGCACCGTGCGCAAGCATCAGACCCGCTGGTTCCTGCGCCTGGCCGTTCTGGCCATCCCGCTGCCGTGGGTCGCGATCGAGTTCGGCTGGATCCTGGCCGAGTTCGGGCGTCAGCCCTGGGCGGTGGAAGGCGTGCTGCCGACCTTCCTCGGCGCCTCGTCCCTGACCGTGCCCCAGCTGTGGGCGACCATCATCGGCTTCACCGCCCTGTACGGCGCCTTGGCCGTGGTCGAGGTCCGGCTGCTGCTGTTCGCCATCAAGAAGGGTCCGTTCCACGAGCAGGAAACCTTCGCACCCGCCCCCGAGGCGCCCCGTGACGAGTCTGGCGCGACCGTCGCCGCGGCCGCCGTGGCCTGACCCAGAGAGACTGAGGACATCCGACAATGGATCTTCCAATCGACTTCGCAACCCTTCGCCTGATCTGGTGGGCCCTTCTGGGGGTTCTGCTGATCGGCTTCGCCCTGACCGACGGTTTCGACCTGGGCGTCGGCTCGCTTCTGCCCTTCGTGGCCAGGACCGATGAAGAGCGCCGGATGGTGATCAACACCGTCGGCGCCACCTGGGAAGGCAACCAGGTGTGGTTCATCCTGGGCGGCGGCGCGATCTTCGCCGCCTGGCCCTTCGTCTACGCCGTCAGCTTCTCGGGCTTCTACCTGGCCATGTTCCTGGTCCTGTCGGCCCTGATCCTGCGGCCGGTGTCGTTCAAGTACCGCTCCAAGCGGGCGTCGCCCAAGTGGCGGTCGTTCTGGGACTGGTGCCTGTTCGTCGGCGGCTTCGTGCCGGCCCTGGTGTTCGGCGTCGCCGTCGGCAACGTCCTGCTGGGCGCTCCCTTCCGCCTGGATAGCGACCTGCGCTCCTTCTACGACGGCAATCTGCTGGGCCTGTTCACGCCGTTCAGCCTGATCGCCGGCCTGCTGTCGGTCGCCATGCTGGTGCTGCACGGCGCGGCCTGGCTGTCGGTAAAGGCCGAAAAGGGTCCGGTGCTGGAGCGGGCGCGTCTGTACGGCACGATCGCCGGCCTGCTGGCCCTGGTCCTGTTCGCGGCGGGCGGCCTGTATATGGCCTTCGGCGGCGTCGGCTACCGGATCACGGGCGACCTGGACATCCAGGGCTTCTCCAACCCGCTGCGCACTACGGTCGAGGCCGCGCCCGGCGCCTGGCTGGACAACTACGCTCGTTATCCGTGGATGATGATCGCCCCGACCCTGGGCTTCGTCGGCGCGGTGGTGGGGCTGTCGGGGATGTGGCTGCGGTCCGCGCCCCTGGCCTTCGGCGGATCCTCGCTGTCGACCGTCGGCATCATCTCGACCGTCGGCCTGTCGATGTTCCCCTTCATCCTGCCCAGCTCGATCGATCCGCAGTCCAGCCTGACGGTCTGGAACGCCTCCTCCAGCCACGTGACCCTGTTCATCATGCTGATCTGCACGCTGATCTTCCTGCCGATCGTGCTGATCTACACGACCTGGGTCTACAGCGTGCTGTGGGGCCGGACCTCGACCGCCGCCCTCAAGACCAACCCCGACCTCTACTGAGCTCAAGGAGCATCAAGTCATGTGGTATTTTTCCTGGATACTGGGTGTTGGACTGGCGGTCGGCTTCGGCGTGCTGAACGGCCTGTGGCACGAGTTCCATCTGTTCGACGAGGGCGACCAAGGCCTGTCGGTCGATGCGGCGAAAGAGGGCGATGTCCCTCTCTAGCCCCACCGGCGCGCTCCATGGCGGCGTGCAGACGACGCGCGAGCTGATCGCCCGCTACGACGCCCACGCGCCGCGCTACACCTCCTATCCGACGGCGGCGCAGTTCACGCCCGCCGTCGGGGCCGCCGACTGGGGGGCGTGGCTGTCGGCCGCGCCCCTTGATCGCGCGGTGTCGCTGTATCTGCACATCCCCTTCTGCAAGCGGCTGTGCTGGTACTGCGGCTGCAACACGCGGGCCATGAACCGGGTCGCGCCCATGAGCAGCTATGTCGATCTGCTGCTGAAGGAGGCCGACCTCGTGCTGTCGAAGATCGGTCGCCCGGTACGGGTCGGCTCGATCCACCTGGGCGGCGGCACGCCCAATATGCTGCCTCCCGAAGAGTTGGAGCGGTTGTTCGCCGGTCTGGCCGCGCGGTTCGACCTGGGCGACTGTTTCGAGATCGCCGCCGAACTGGACCCCGAGGTCCTGACCCAGGACTGGGTCGAGGCGGCCGGGCGGATCGGCCTGAGCCGCGCCAGTCTGGGCGTGCAGGACCTGTCCCCCAAGGTGCAGGCGGCGGTGAACCGGCCCGAATCCTTCGAGACCATCCGATGGGCGGCCGAGGCGCTGAGGGCGCAGGGCGTCACCTCGCTGAACCTCGATCTGATGTATGGCCTGCCGCTTCAGGCGGTCGAAAATGTGATCACCACCGTGGCCCAGGTCGCCGCGCTGCGGCCCGACCGGATCGCCCTGTTCGGCTATGCGCATGTGCCGTGGATGAAGCCGCACCAGAAGCTGATCAACGAGGCCGACCTGCCGGGACCCGAGGCGCGCTTCGCCCAGAGCCAGGCGGCGGCGCGGTATCTGGTGCAGAAGGGCTGGCAGGCCGTCGGTCTGGACCATTTCGCCCTGCCGCACGACTCGATGGCCGCAGCGGTGCGGGCCGGTCGGCTGCGTCGCAACTTCCAGGGCTATACGACCGACGAGGCGCCGGTGCTGATCGGGCTGGGCGCGTCGTCTATCAGCCGCACGCCGCGGGGCTTCGTCCAGAATCTGACGCAGGAGCGCGACTGGCGCGCCGCCGTCGAGGCCGGGGACCTGCCGGTCGCGCGCGGCGTGGCGCTTGATCCGCGCGACGCCTTCGTGGGCGAGATCATCGAACGGCTGATGTGCGACTTCGCCGTCGATGTCGCCGCGATCGCCAGCCGACACGGGCGAGCGCTGAGCGAAGTCGAGCAGGCCTGGGCCCGGCTGCTGCCGTTCCAGTTGGACGGACTGGCTGAGGTCAACGGCTCGGTGGTGACGGTCACGGACCTGGGCCGGCCCTTCGTGCGGGCGATCTGCGCCGCCTTCGACCCGGGCGCCGTCGACATCGAGAAGCGGCACGCCCGCGTGGTCTGATTGGACAGATTGTCCAACCCCTGCATGGGTTTGCGCTGGATCAAGGCCGGACCCGCGCAGGGGGCGCATCTCCCCCTTCAAGACGCTCGGAACGGGTCGCATGAGGCGACAGCGGGCGTCGGGGATGAGCAAGATGAAACTGAAAACCCTGATCCTCTCAGCCGTCGCCGCCGCAGCCTTCGCTGCACCGGCCATGGCGCAAACCGCCGCCTGGGAAATGCCCAAGAAGGGCGACTGGATCATCACCGGCCGTGTGACCGACGTCTTCTCCGACGCCGACAACGCCATCACCACCGCCGCCGGCGTCGATTCCGGGCTGAAGGTCGATGTGGGCGACAGCGTCATGCCGACCCTGGGCATCACCTATTTCCTGACCGACCACCTGGCGGTCGAAGCCATCCTGGGCACGACCAAGCATGAGATCCGCGCCCAAGGCGGAACGACCGACGTCGCCGTGCATGAGACCTGGGTCGTGCCGCCGATCGTGACCCTGCAGTATCGCCCGCTGACCGAGGGCCGCTTCAGCCCCTATGTCGGGGCGGGCGTGAACTACATGCTGTTCTACAGCGGCGAGGACAAGAACGGCTTCAAAGTCGATCTGGATGACAGCTTCGGCTACGCCCTGCAGGCGGGCGCCGACATCGGCATCCAGGGACCGTGGAGCCTTAACGTCGACGTCAAGAAGGTGTGGGTCAGTGTCGACGCCGACGTCAATGACGGCGCTCTGAAGAGCGAAGTGGATCTGGACCCGTGGGTCGTTTCCGTGGGGGTGGGCCGTAAGTTTTAAGAAAAACGACATCGGAAATGCGTTCGAAATGGAAGCCCCGCCGGTCCGCCGGCGGGGCTTTCGCTCGTTTGCTGAGACGCTCGACAAAACCGGCGTCGCGCCCTAGCGAGAGGCGAGCCGCGTGTTGCGGTGCAAACTCGGGATTTCTGCATGCCTTCCGGTCTGATCGCCCTGCTCGACGATGTGGCGGGGATCGCCAAGATGGCGGCGGCGTCGATCGACGACGTGGGGGCGGCGGCGGGCAAGGCCTCGGCCAAGGCCGCAGGCGTGGTGATCGACGATGCGGCGGTGACGCCGCGCTATGTCACCGGCCTGTCGCCCAGCCGCGAACTGCCCATCGTGCTGAAGATCGCCGTCGGGTCCCTGCGCAACAAGTTCCTGATCCTGCTGCCCGGGGCCATGGCCCTGAGCGCCTTCGCCCCCTGGGCCATCACGCCGATCCTGATGTGCGGCGGGGCCTATCTGTGTTTCGAGGGGGCCGAGAAGCTGATGGAGGCCTTCGGGCACGGCGGCCATGGCGAGGACGCCCCTGCCGAGGGCGACCCGGCGTCCCTGGAGAAGACGACGGTGGCCGGGGCCGTGCGGACCGACCTGATCCTGTCGGCCGAGATCATGGCCATCGCCCTGGCCGATGTCTCGACCCAGCCGATCCTGACGCAGGCGGCGATTCTGGCCGTGGTCGGCGTCGCCATGACGGTCGTCGTCTATGGGGTCGTCGGCCTGATCGTGAAGATGGACGACATCGGCCTGCATCTGGCCCAGCGCCCCAACGGCGGCGTGCGCGCCCTGGGCCGGGGCCTGGTCAAGGGCATGCCGGTGGTGATGGACGCCCTGTCGATCATCGGCACGGCCGCCATGCTGTGGGTCGGCGGCGGCATTCTGGTGCACGGGACGCATACGCTGGGCCTGCACTGGCCGGCTGAGCCTCTAGAACATCTGGCCCATGCGGTCGGGGCTGCGACCGGGCCTCTGCACGGCCTGGTCAGCTGGGCGGTGACGGCGTTTGGGTCGGCCATCATCGGCGTGATCGTAGGCGGGGTCATAGCCCTGCTGGTTCATCAACTGGGACGGCTGCTGTCCACGCCCGCCCACTGACGCCGCGAGCACGGCTGTCATGCGATTGCAATCGCCGGCCCGTACAGCGCCTGCCTGATTATCGGAGTACGCCTATGTCCTTGTCGCGCATCACGGTCGCCGCCCTGGCCGCCTTTTCGCTGGGAAGCGCCGCCGTCCCGGTGATGGCGCAGCAGGCTGCCGTTCCGCAAACCGCGCGCGCGGCCCTGACGCCGCCGAAGCTGATCGTGACCATCGTGGTGGACCAGTTCAGCGCCAATCTGTTCGATCAGTATCGCGGTCGCTACACCGGCGGCCTGCGCCGGATGGCGGATCAGGGACTGGTGTCGATCAACGGCTATCAGACCCACGGCCTGACCGAGACCTGCCCCGGCCATTCGACGGTTCTGACGGGTCTGCACCCGACCGAGACCGGCATTCCGGCCAATGACTGGATCGATGGCAAGACCGGCAAGGAGGTCTATTGCCTGGCCGCGCCCGCCAACCATCTGGCGAACGGTCGTGACGACGTGGACAACGGTCCGGTCGGGCCGGAGCAGCTGCGCGCCACCACCCTGGGCGACTGGCTGAAGGCTGTCAGCCCGCAGAGCAAGGTCGTCGCCGTGTCGGGCAAGGACCG
>JBKBXN010000014.1:0-26648 GCA_046314055.1 Brevundimonas sp. | reverse complement strand
TGCCGCCCTCGGCCGCCGAGACCTCGGACAGGACGGATTTCAGCCGTTCCTCGAACTCGCCGCGGTATTTGGCGCCGGCGATCAGGGAGCCCATGTCCAGGGCCATGACGGTCTTGTCGCGCAGGGATTCCGGCACGTCGCCGTTGACGATGCGCAGGGCCAGGCCCTCGACGATGGCGGTCTTGCCCACGCCGGGCTCGCCGATCAGGACGGGGTTGTTCTTGGTGCGGCGGGCCAGGACCTGGATGGTGCGGCGGATCTCTTCGTCGCGGCCGATGACCGGGTCGATCTTGCCGTCGCGGGCGGCCAGGGTCAGGTCGCGGGCGTAGCGTTTCAGGGCGTCATAGCCGTCCTCGGCGCCGGCGCTGTCGGCGGTCTTGCCCTTGCGCACCTCGGCGATGGCGGCGTCCAGCTTGTCGGCGCTGGCGCCCGAGGCCTTCAGCACCTCGGCGGCGACCCCGCCCTCGCGCGCCAGGGCGGCCAGCAGGCGTTCGGTGGTGACGAAGGCGTCGCCGGCGGTCTTGGAGGCCTCCTCGGCGGCGGCGAAGACGCGGGCGGTGTCGCCGTCCAGATAGAGCTGGCCCGAACCGCCGGAGACCTGGGCGCGCTTCTTCAGGGCGGTCTCGACATCGGCCTCGGCGCGTTTGGCGTCGCCGCCGGCGGCGGTGATCAGATTGCGGGCCAGGCCGTCGCGTTCTTCCAGCAGCACCTTAAGCAGGTGTTCGGGGGCGAACTGCTGGTGACGGCGGGCCAGGGCCAGCGACTGGGCGGACTGGACCGCTTGTTTGGCGCGGTCGGAATAGAGATCGAGATTCATGCGTGTCCCCTCGTGAGGCGGAAATGGTCCGACACGCCCTCTGGAGCAAGCGACGCGTCTGTTCGCTGGAAGAAGTGGGTGTGTTGAACCGGCCACACAAGAGCCCGAGCGGCGGCGCGCGCGCCTTGACCGGGGTCAATTGCGGCCAACACCGGTCCGGTTGGTGTCGGGAACGAAATATTTGAATGAATGCAACGGATTAGCCGGGACAAGGCGTTTAGGAGGCATCTATTCAACTACAGAAAGGCGCTGTCCCATGCGCAAGTCTATCATCGCAATCGCCGCCGGCCTGATGGCCCTGAGCACCGTCTCGGCCCAGGCCGCCGCCCTGGACCAGAACCGTCCCTCGCCGGATCGCCAGGAGCAGCGTCAAGACCAGCGTCCGAACAATGATCGCGGCAACGATCAGCGGAACAACACGCGCGGCGAACACCGCGATTCCTACGGCTCCTGGTCGTCGAGCTGGGGTTCGCGCCCGCCTGCGCCGCCGTCGCACTTCAAGCGCCAGTCGAACTGGTACGCCCACGTCCGCGCCTGCCAGCAGCGCTATCGCACCTATAACCCGCGCACCGACCGTTACACGGTCCGCGCCGGCCGCACGGCCGTCTGCAGCCTGTAGAGGGTGACAGCGCCGCCCGCCCCTCCCGGCGGGGCGGGCGGCGCAAAGCCGATCGGGGGCGTCAGCCGCCGGTGGGGCCGGTCGAGAAGTCGAACTGTTCCGGCTGGCGACGCGGCCCGCCGAAGTTCCAGGTCAGGCCGATGTAGAAGGCCCGCAGCTTGATGTCCTGGTCGGACTGTTCGCGGAACTGCGGCGTCTCGAAGACGGTCGTGGTGTTGAAGGTGTTGAACAGGTCGCGGGCGGTGAAGTTGAACGACAACTGCTCGCTCAGCTTGCGGCGATAGCCCAGGTTGATCATGCCGCCGGCCTCGCGACGGCCCTGGGCCAGCAGGCTGTCGCCCTGCCAGAAGCTGGACACCTGGAGGAAGTCCTTGGCCGTGGGCTGCCAGTTCAGGCTGACCCGGCCGCTGGCCAGGGTGGCCTCCCGGTCGTCGCCGCCGACCACGGCGCCGGCCTCTATCTGCTGACGGAAGACATTGACCCCGGCGCTGTAACGCAGGGTCGACAGCAGGCGACCGTTGGCCGTGGCCTCGACCCCCAGGTCCTGACGCGAGCCCAGGTTCTCGGGCCGGGTCAGGAAGACCCCGCCGCCGATGTCGGTCGTCACGTCGGTGAAGGCCTTGTCCGTGTTCCGCAGATAGGCCGTCGCCTGATAGAAGCTCTGGCCCTTGCGCAACTGCCACATGGCCTCGAACGAGTCCGTTTCCTGCGGCTCAAGATCCGGATTGCCCGACCGCACGTTCAACGGATCCTGATAGGTGACCAGAGGGTTCAGCTGGGCGGGCTGGGGCCGCTGGATGCGGCGCGAGTAGCTGGCGCGCAGGGTCTGGGTTTCCGACAGCTGATATTGCAGGTGAGCGGTCGGATAGGCGCGGAAATAATCCTGAGAGGCCGAGGCGCCGCCGGTCAGATCCTTGATCTCGACCTCGGCCTGCTCCAGCCGCAGACCCAGTTGGGCCGACAGCTTGTCGCCCAGGGGCCGTTCGTAGGTAGTGTAGAGCGCGTGCACCGTCTGCTCGGCCTCGAACCGGTTGTTCAGCCCTGGCGCCGGCGCCAGGGCCGCCTCGGACGGGCCGCGCAGGAACTCGGCCTCCTGCTCGGGCTGCTGGATGTTTAGCTCATAGCCAAGCCGCAGCTTGCCCCCGTCGGACATCGGACGGGTGTAGGCGCTGGTGAAGCCCCAGGTGACCTGATCAACGAGGTTGCGAGTCCGCTCGTACAGGTCGGCCCCGGCCGGCGTCAGGAAGGTGGAGCGCGCCTGGCCGTCGCTTTCATTGCCGTTGGAATCGTAGCGCAGTTCGTTGGACCACTCGTGGCCGTCGCCGGTGAAGCGGCGCAGCACCCGCGCCGTGGCGCCCCAGTTGGTGAAGTCGAAATCCGACGAGCCGTCGCGGCGATAGGCGCTGGTCACGGCGCCGGCCGCATTGCGCGTCTCGTAAAGGCTGGAGGTCGATCCGGTCCCGTCGAAGGCGACGCCGCGCAGTTCGCCGGTCACCTGGGTCTTGTCGTCCAGCTTGTATTCGGCAGTAAAGCGGCCGACGAGGCCATTCTGCTCAGACTCGATCGGCTGATCAACGGTGGTGGTCGCGATCAACGCGCCCGTCGTCGGATCGAACTGCTGGCGCACCCGGTTGAAGCTCAGCTCGGTCGGATCGGACCGGTAGCTGGCGTCGCCCGACAGGGTCAGGCGGTCCTTCTGCCACGACCCGCTGAGGCCGGCGTTCCAGCGTCCGTTGTCGCCGATGTTCGCCCGCATGGATCCGGTAGACTGGGTTCCCGGCTTGGGCGCCGTCGGCTTGGTGATCAGGTTGATGACCCCGCCAGAGCCTTCGGGGCTATAGGCGGCGGACGGATTGGTCATGACCTCGATCCGCGCATACTGGCTGGCGGGGAGCTGGGTCAGCGCCTGACCGCGACCGGGGCCGGTCAGGATTCCTGACGGCCGTCCGTCGACCAGGATGGTGACGTTGGAATCGCCGCGCAGCGACACATTGCCTTCCGGGTCGACGTCGACCGAGGGCACATTGCGCAGGGCGTCGGCCAGACTGCCGGTCGTGGCCTGCAGATCATTGGCCAGGCTGTAGCTGATCGAGTCGATCGAGGTGCGGACGTCATTGGCGCGCGCCGTCACCGTCACGTCGCCGACCGTGGCGGGCGCTTCCTGAGCCGGAGCCGGCTGCGCTGCGGGCTGCTGGGTTGCGGACGGCTGGGTCGCAGGCTGGCCAGAGGGCGACTGAGCGCCGGTCTGGGCCGGAGTCGAAGGCGTGGTCGTGGTCGTGGTCGGCGCCGACGGAACGCCCGCAGACTGAGCCAATGCTCCACCCGCAACCCCCGAAACGGCGACGCCCAGCATAAGAGCGAACTTGAAGGATTTCATACCCTTGCGATCCCCATACGACCCCGGCGTCAGGCCGCCCCCGTCGTGACGCCTTTGAGATACCGAGGGCGCTTTGAAATGCAAAGTTACTTCTTGTCCATATGATTACGGCTTCGTCATGATCGCGGCCACACAATCTGAGAACGTCTAGCGCGGGCGCGCTACAGCCGCGTCTCCCACGCGGTCCAGGCGGCGATCAGGATCAGGGACCCGGCCATCGAGGCCCGAACCCCGACGCCCTGGCTATGCGCAATCCGGCCGCCGGCGCGATCGGCCAGAACGACGATGAGACTGTGGACGGCCACGCTGATCGCCACATGGATGGCGCCCAGTGTGAGCGCCTGGGGCAGGGTCGGGCCGTAGCCGGGGCGGATGAAGCCGGGCAGCAGGGCGATGTAGAACAAGGCCGCCTTGGGGTTCAGCAGATTGGCTGTCAGCCCACGCAGAAAGAGGGCGCGCCGTCGGAGACCGGTCTCTTGGAGCGGCTCGGTCGGGCCATCCTGCACCCGCCACGCCTCCCAGGCGAGCCAGAGCAGGAAAACCACCCCCGACCAGCGGACGGCCTGATACAGGGCCGGCCAGGCCAGGACGATCTCGGTCAGACCGAAGGCGGCGGCCAGCATCCACAGGGTCAAGCCCAGGGTTATGCCCGCCACGGCCGCCAGCCCCGCCGTCCGTCCCTGCGACAGGGACACCAGCGCCAGCCAGCCCATATTGGGACCCGGCGTCAGCTCGATCAGGACGACCGCCGCCAGAAACGGCAGGACGACCCCCGGATCGACCGGTCCGTACGTCAGAAAATCCATCCACGCCTCCAATGCGATCACTAGGCCGCGTCGAAGACGGGGTCCAATCGCGGCGTCGGGGGCCGGTTGCATTCGGCGACGAGGCGGCTAAGCCTGGGCCGTTCTTTGTCGGAGTGCCTCCCATGACCGTCCGCCTGTCGCGCCGCGCCCTGTTCGCTTCCGGAGGCGCTGCGGCGCTGGCGGTCCAATCCTCCCCCGCATGGGCCCAGGCGGCCAATGACGACGCCGGTCTGGCCGAGGCCATCGACGCCTATGTGAAGACCGCCATGGCCGCCTGGCCCGAGCAGCCGGCCCTGGGCATCGCCGTGGTCAAGGACGGAACGCCGGTGCTGACGCGCGGCTATGGGGTCAAGCTTCAGGGCGAGGCCGCCCAGGCCGACGAACACACCCTGTTCGCCATCGCCTCCAACAGCAAGAACGTCACCGCCGCCGCCCTGGCCATTCTGGTCGATGAGGGCAAGGTGAAGTGGGACGCGCCCATCAAGACGTATCTGCCCGACTTCCGGCTGTCCGATCCGTACATCAGCGACCACATCACGGTGCGCGATACGCTGAGCCACCGGGCCGGGTTCGGCCTGGGCGCCGGGGACCTGCTGTTCTGGCCCAACAGCGACCGGACGCGGGCCGAAGTCCTGGCCCAGGCCGCCTTCGTGCCGATCGAGGACGGGTTCCGGGCGCGCTATCACTATTGCAATCTGATGTTCGTGGTCGCGGGGGCGGTGATCGAGGCGGTGTCCGGTCTGACGTGGGAGGCCTTCGTCCAGACGCGCATCCTGGACCGTGTCGGCATGACCGAGACCGTGCCCCTGGCGCGTCTGGCCGATCCCGCAAAATCCGCCCTGCCCCACGGACGTGTGGGACCGCCCCTGCGCTATCAGGGGGCGATGACGCCGATCGCGGCTTCGATCGTCGAGGTGTGGAACTGGGATTCCGCGGCGGCGGCGGGCGGGATCTGCACCACCCCGACGGACTGGGCCAAATGGATCGCCGTGCGATTGAACGAGGGCCTGCTGCCGGACGGGACGCGGCTGTTCTCGGAAGCGGCGGCGCGCGAGATGGTGCGGCCCAATATCATCACCGGCAGTTCGCCGGGACCGACGGCGGAACTGCCGAACCGGGCCATCGCCTCGACCTACGCCATGGGCTTCCAGGTCCAGGACTATCGCGGCGAACGGCTGATCAGCCACGGCGGCGGCTCGCCCGGCGGGATTTCGGCGACGGTTCTGATCCCCGGCCGTAAGACCGGGTTCAGCATCTTCTCCAACGCCGAGGAAAGCTTCCTGCTGCGGGCGCTGCGCTCGGGCATCGCCGACCTGTGCATGGGCAAGGTGGATGTGGACTGGATCGCAGACTCCAAACGGCTCGAGACCGAGGGGAACGCCAAGTCCATCAAGGCGGCGGCCGAGATCGACGCCAAACAGGCGGCGGGCGCTGCGCCGGCCATGCCGTTGGACGCCTATGCCGGAACCTGGCGCGATCCCTGGTACGGGGACATCGTGATCGCCCCCAAGACCGAGGGGCGCGGGCGCAATCGCAAGACTGGTCTATGGCTGAGCTTCACCCACACCCCAGCGCTGCAAGGCTGGCTGGAGCCCTATGACGGCGAGACCTTCCGCACCCGGTTCCCGGACAAACGGGAGGAGGACGCCTTCGTCACCTTCAGCATCCTGACCGCCAAGCCCGCGACGGCGACGATGAAAGGCGTCTCGCCCGACATCGATTTCTCGTACGACTATCAGGACCTGAAATTGACGCGGGTCTGAATGGGCGTCGTGTGACCTAGGGTCGCAAAAGCGGAACGGAGATGCGGCGCCCCCGCTGTCTTTTCATCTCATAAAAGGACACATCGCCATGTCGAAGATGAACAACAGCCGCGCGCTGGATCGCGACGAAGCGGAAATGGTCGAGCAGAGCAAGGCCCTGGAAGGGCTGTCGGCGTCGGAGTTGCGCGACCTGATCGGCCGATTGCGGGCGCGCCGCGACCGGGCGCAACGTCAGATCCGGTCCCGCACGCGTGCGGCCCAGTCTGAAGGCAAGGCCAGGGCGGCGGACTCCGGACCGGACACCGGCGCTCGCGAAAAAAAGGCGCTGCTGAACGAAGCGGTCGCGCGCGTGGCCGACGAGATCAAACAGAGAAGCCAGAGCCGCAAGACCGACAAGGGAGCCGTAGCGACGCAGAATCTGCGGGACGCCGTGGCGCGGAAGGCGGCCTCTCCGTCCTGGACCGGCCCGGAGGACCGGACCGCCGACACGGGGCCTGCGGAGACGCCCAACACCAAGATCGCGCCATCCGGCGCCCTACATGCGGAAGGCATGCGCGCCGTGATCTCCCGAACCGTCGGCCAGAGGTGATCCGAAGCCTGTGCGAGGTCGCGTCTGTCTCAGGGCGTGATCTCGAGCAGCTCCAGCTTGGCGTCCTGCCGGGGCCAGGGCAGGACCAACCGCCAGCGATTCTGGCCGATCCGTTCGAGCAGCCCGACCTGGTCGCGCTCGGTGTCTTGACCATAGGCGGGGAAGGTCTTTTCAGCTCCGCCTGACATCCGGGTTCCGACATAGACCAGGCGACGATCCGTATCCGGATAGAGCAGGCCCCGCATCTGCTGCGCCCCGGTGGTCCTGGTCAGCATAAGATCGCCGCCGGGGGTGAGTTCAACCGAACAGGCGCCCCAGGGCTGTTCGACATAGGCGAGGCCCTGACCCTCGACCCGACGCCCCAGCTTGAGCGTGCGGCAGCGATAGGCGCCGGGCGCGGGCTGGAGCCGGCCCGCCTGAGCGGCGTTGGGATCGACCAGCGGGCCCAAGGCCTCGACCTGACGGGCGAAGCCGGCGGCTTCCGCCTCGGCGCGCGCCATACGCCAGGCCTGGTCGAGACGGCCCAGCAGACTGGCGTCGGCGGCTGTGGCGACTTGGCGCCAGTCATCGGTCCCGCCTTGAAGCCCGCCGGCCGGGGCCGCCGCCTGTTGTTCAGACGTGGCTCGCGCGGGAGGCGCTACGCGGGCCGGCACGCCGGCGGCGGGTTCGGACACGGCGGGGGAAATCTCGGCCGCGCTGTTCGGGCTGTTCTCACCACACGCCGCAAGGGCGGTCGTGGCGGCCAGGGCGAGGAGAAACGTGCGGCGCATGATCGAATGTCCAGCGGAGGTTCCCCCGCCTAACGGCCAAGCCGCCGCAGGGTTCAGCCTCGAGGCGTCAACGCGGCCCTTCGCGGATCCAGCAGCAAGCCCGAGACTGTGGCGGCCAACAGGCGCGGGGCGAAAGGCAGGCGCGCGGCCTTGCCCAACACATGGTCGCGAATCCACGGCAACAGTCGCCCGTCGGCCTGGTAAAAGGGCGTGAACCCCAGGCTGAGCGCCTGGTAGAGGCGCAAATGCCAGCGGCGATCCTGCGCATAGGCCGACAGGGCCGTATCGAGATCGGCATGGATCTGGATCGCCCGACACAGGGCGTGAGCGTCCAGCAGTCCCATATTGACCCCCTGGCCCAGCTGGGGACTGGTCGAATGGGCCGCGTCGCCGACGACGGCCAGCCGATCCGCAACGGGCCGCGCCAGGGTGTGATGACCGTAGCGGGCCAAGACCAGATCGTCGGGATGGCCGATGGTCTCGAGCAGCGCGGCCGTCTCGGGCCAGAGGGCGCGCACCTCGGCCTTCCAGGCCTCCAGCCCCCGGCCGCGCCAGGCCTCGTAGTCCTCGACCCTCAAACTCCAAAAGAAGGTCGCCAGGCGGTCGGGCGAGCCCGGGCGCGCGCCGACCGGCAGGACGCCGACCATTTTGGCAGCCCCACGATAGACCTGTTGCAAGGCGCGCTCGTCGAAATGGGGATCGGCGGGCCAGGGCGTGGTGGTCCAAAGGGCGCCGTAAGCCAGGTCCCGGCGACCTGAACCCTGAGCCTGGGCCAGGATCGCAGCGATGGGCGAACGGGCCCCGGTCGCATCCACCACCATATCGAAGGATGAAGACGTGCTTCCATCTGCGAAACTCAGCCGGCCCTGCGACGCCGCTGTCGCCTCACGCGCCAGCTCGAACTGGACGCCCGCCTCAAGACAGGCCTGATGCAGGACGTGGAAAATGGCGGAGCGATGGACGCCCCAGGCCTGGCGCGGCCGTTTCAGGTCGGAATAGCGGACGTCCAGAACGACCCGCCCGCTGGGCGCAGCCCTGCCGAAGATATGATCAATCGGCTGGCCCAGGGCCTGGATTTCGGACGTCAGACCCAGAGCGTCGAGCACCGCCAGGCCTGTCGGCTGAAGCATGAAGCCGGCGCCGGCCGGTTGGGCCGTGTCGAACCGCTCGAAAACCACCACCCGGCGCCCCTGTCGCGCCAGCATCAAGGCGACGGCCAGACCCGTAGGGCCCGCGCCGGCGACGGCGATGTCCCTGATCACGGTCAAGTCGGCGTCAATTCGCAGCCGGGACCAGTTCGATCAGATCCAGGTTCGATTCGTACTGGGGCCAGGGCAGGACCAGGCGCCAGCGGGCGTCGCCGACCCGTTCAAGCACGGCGACCAGATCGCGGTCGGGGTTGCGGCCGTAGGAGTTGGCGGCCGGCTCCTGGGCCAGGGCCATAGAGCCGAGCAGCAGCATGTGGCGGTCGTTCTCGGGGAAGAGCAGACCCGAGGGGCGCTGGGAGCCGGTCAGTTTGGTGAACTTCAGGCCGCGCGGGGTTTGTTCGATACGGCAGGCGAACCAGCCGTAGACGACATAGCCGAGACCTTCTTCGCCGCCCTGGGAGCCCAGTTTGACGGTGCGGCAGCGATAGGCGCCGGGTGGCGGGGCGACGTCTGCGCGGCCGGAGCCGGGATCGATCAGGGCGCCGAGACTGTCCAGGTCGCCCGAACCGCGTTGGCGGCGCGCCTGCTGCAAGGCCAGGCTCCAGGCGGCGTCGCGGCGCTGGTAGCGATCACGGTCTGCAGCGGTGATGATGCCGCGCCAGTCCATCAGGACCGCGCCGGTCCCCGCGCTGGGCGCCGGCGGCGGCGGAGGCGGAGGCGGCGGTGCAGAAGCGCAGGCCGCAGCGGCGAGCAGCGCAGTCAGCGCGACGGGTCTGATCATGGCGCGAAGCCGGGCGGACGCCGAAGAGCGAGACTGTGAGCATTGACGCATCAAGGCTTCCCTTAAGGCTGGTCGAGGGCCGCGCCTGGCGACGCGGACCCTTTTAGGCGCCGTATGGACCGCCGACGTCAAGGCCGTTCGTGCGCCGCCCGGCCGGGAGAGGCCGGGGGCGCGGCCGGTCAGCCTTCGCTGTCGGCGACCTCGGCCTTGCGACGGGGGGCGCGGCGGCGGGGGGCGGGTTCCGCGTCCTCGACGGTCTGTGCGGGCGCCGGCGCTGCGGGGGCGGACGACCGGGTCAGGAAGCCCGGCAGGGCCGTCGGCGCCTCGTCGTCGGCTGCGACAACGGCCGGACGACGCGACCGGCGCGCGGGCCGCTCGTCCGCCGCCGGCGATTCGACGACGGGCGTCTCGAGCGCGGGCTCTGCGGCCGGCGCGGCCTCGGCTTGAATGTCTGCGCCTTCATCCGACCCGGGGTTTTCCTGGTTGTCGAAGCGACGGTTGCGTTCTTCGCGACGACGTTCCCAGCGTTCGCGACGGCTTTCACGACGACCGCCCTCGCCCTCGGCGCGGGCTTCGCCGTCTTCGCGGGGTTCGCGGGGTTCACGCGGCGGTTGAGCGTCGCGGTTCTGGTCGCGGTTCTGATCACGATCACGATCGCGATTTTGGTCGCGGTCCCGATCACGGTTCTGATTCTGGTCGCGATCGCGGTTGTAGTCCCGGTCACGGCTCTGATCCCGGTTCTGGTTCTGCTCGCTGCGCTCGGACGCTTCCTGCGCCTGGCGGTCGGCGGCCTGCTGGGCGGCGACGAAGGCGGCGGCCTGGGCGCCGGATTCGTCCTCGAAGTCGATGTCGAAGCCCTGGTTCGACTGTTCGCGCGCGGCGATGTCGGAGAAGGACCGCTGGGGCTGAAGGGCGCGCAGGACTCGGTAATAGTGTTCGGCGTGCTGCTGATAGTTTTCAGCCAGCACCCGGTCGCCGCCGGACGAGGCGTCGCGGGCGAGCTGCTGATAGCGCTCATACACGGTCTGGGCGTTGCCCCGGACCTTGATGTTTTCGGGGCCTTGCGAGTCCCACGAACGATTCGGATTGGCGCTGTTGGCGTTTGAGGCGCCCGCCTTGTTCCGATTGCGTCCGCGCTGACGCTTCATGCCCTTGAAATCTCTCATTCGCGCTACCGTGTGCAGGGATGGAGCCCAGGCCAGCGGCCGGTTCCGTCCGTTTCGTGGTTCCGTCTCGCTCGGGGCCGATCCCCGATTGTCGAACTGTCGGAATGCCTTGTCGCCCGCATGGTGCGCCGGTCCTTTCGGGACCGACCGTCATGATCGGCTCAAGCCGCGAACAGCCGGGTGTAGGCCCGTAAAGCTGCGTTTGAGTGGGAGACGAGCGAGACTTAGCCTGTGCGACGGTGCTTTCCAAGGGGTTTTCGTCAAAGCGTCGCATGACACGCTTAACAGCCCCGCTTTGCTGATGGCCCTCGCCTGGGCTAGGCATGAACTTTGAGACGACGACGAGGCTTTTTTCATGCGGGTTCTGGTTCTGGGCGGCGACGGCTTCTGCGGTTGGCCGACGGCCCTGCATCTGTCTGCCAATGGTTGGGACGTGACGATCGTCGACAATCTGAGCCGCCGGAATATCGACAACGAGCTGGAGGTCCAGTCCCTGACGCCGATCCGCACAATGGGCGAGCGGATCAAGGCGTGGAAAGCCGTCTCGGGCCGCGACATCGGCTTCGTCAATATGACGGTCGGCAAGGAGTTCGACCGGTTGGTCGCCCTTATCCGCGAGCTGGCGCCCGACAGCGTGGTCCATTTCGCGGAACAGCGGGCCGCCCCCTATTCGATGAAGTCGGCGCGGCACAAGCTGTACACGGTCGACAACAATATCAACGCGACCAACCATCTGCTGGCCGCCATCGTCGAGAGCGGGCTGGACGTGCATCTGGCGCACCTGGGAACCATGGGAGTCTATGGCTACGGCACCGCCGGCCTGCGCATCCCCGAAGGCTATCTGAAGGTGACGGTGGACACCGATCACGGCCCGGCCGAGCAGGAGATCCTGTTCCCGCCGAACCCGGGCAGCATCTATCATATGACCAAGACGCAGGACGCCCTGCTGTTCCAGTTCTACGCCCGCAACGACGCCTTGCGGATCACCGACCTGCACCAGGGCATCGTCTGGGGGACGCAGACGGTCGAGACCAAGCTGGACGAGCGGCTGATCAACCGGTTCGACTATGATGGCGACTATGGCACGGTGCTGAACCGGTTCCTGATGCAGGCGGCGGTGGGCTATCCGTTGACGGTTCACGGATCGGGCGGCCAGACCCGGGCCTTCATCCATATCCAGGACACGGTGCGCTGCGTCGAACTGGCGCTGAAGAACCCGCCCAAGCGCGGCGACCGGGTCAAGATCCTGAACCAGATGACCGAAAGCCGCCGGGTCCGCGACCTGGCCGCCCTGATCGCCGACAAGACCGGCGCCGTCATCCAGAACGTCGCCAATCCGCGCCAGGAGGCCGACGAGAACGACCTGGTCGTCGCCAACGACCAGTTCCGCGACCTGGGGCTGAAGCCCATCACCCTGGCCCAGGGTCTGATGGACGAGGTGACCGAAATCGCCCGCCATTACGCCGACCGGGCCGACCTGACGCGGGTGCCCTGTGTCTCAGCCTGGAACCAACGCCGGGCCGAGGCGCTGGAAAATGAAGCGCGGCCATATGCGCCGTCTTCGTCGCCCAAAGTCCTGTCTGCCTGAGTAGATCTATGCCCGACGCCGCCCCTGTACCGTCCCTGCTGGTTTTCGGCGGCGGCTATCTGGGCCGGGCAGCGGCGCTGGAGGCGATCCGGCGCGGCGGCCGGGCGGCGGCCACATCCCGCGATCCCGAACGACGGCGCGCGCTGGCGGCCGAAGGGATCACGGCGATCAATCCCGCCGATGCACCGTCGCTGAAAGCCGCGCTGGAGGCCGCGACGGCCGTGTTGGTGACGGCGGCGCCCGACGCCCACGGCTGTCCGGGACTGCGCGCCCTGGCGCCGGTGGCGTCCCAGGCCTGGCCGGACTGGATCGGCTATGTCTCCTCGACCAGCGTCTATGGCGACCGGGCCGGTGGCTGGGTGTTCGAGGAGGGGCCGCTGAACGCCGCCAGTCTGGAAGGCGCAAGGCGCGTGCGGGCCGAGCGCGACTGGCTGGACGGGGCGCAGGGCATGGGGCTGACGGTGCAGATCTTCCGCCTGCCCGGCTTCTATGGGCCGGGGCGCAGCGTGGTGGACCGGTTGCGGGACGGGACGGCGAAACTGGTGAGAAAACCGGGCCAGGTGTTCAACCGCATCCATGTGGATGATGTGGTCTCGGGCCTGTTCGCCTCGATGGAGCAGCCCCGGCCGGGCGCCGCCTATAATCTGACCGACGACGCCCCCTCGCCGGCCGATGTGGTGACGGCCTGGGCGGCCGACCGGATGGGCCTGCCCCGCCCGCCCGAGGTGGACTGGACCGATGACAGCGTCAGCGAGGCCATGCGGCGCTTCTATCTGGACTCCAAACGGGTCTCGAACGCCCTGGCCAAGGCGGAGCTGGGCTGGCGGCCCGTCTATCCGACCTGGCGCGAGGGGCTGGCGGCGCTGATGGACGCGCCGCCGCCCTTGAGGTTGGTCGGTTAAGTCCGCCTCAGGCTTTTTCGAACAGCTTGTTCCAGCGGCGCTTGTCGCGGGCCTTCCAGGCGCCGCGGTGATAGGCGTCGGAGCCGATCAGGGGGACGACCGTGGTGGCTTCGGCGAAGACCATCTGTTCGTGGGTGGTCTGAACCTTGCCCCAGGAGGCGGCTTCTTTCAGCGTCGAAGACGAGCAGGCCCCGTCGCGGACGTCGGCGACGGTGATCTGAACCGCATAACGGTGCATCTCGGCCTCGACACCCAGGATTTCGGCGCAGACTACCGTGTCCTGGGCGAAGTTCTTGGGTACGCCGCCGCCGACCATGAACAGGCCGGTGACGCCGGCGGCGATCTTGATGTCGGTCAGTTCGCGGAAGTCGGCGATGGCGTCCAGCATCAGATAGGCCTGGCCCGCGGCGGCGCGTTCCTTCTGGTGCTTGACCAGGCCGAAGCCGGCCGAGCTATCGACGAAGGCCGGGCAGAAGATCGGCACGCCTTCTTCATAGGCGGTCTGGATCAGCGAGCCGGGCTTCTTGGCGTTGCCCTCCGACAGCCACTTGCCCATCTCCCAGATGAACTCACGGCTGGAATAGCCGCGCGGCTCCAGCCGGTTGGCGATCTCCAGGATGGTGTGGTCGCAGGCCTGGAGCTCTTCCTCGTCGATATAGGTGTCGTAGATCCGGTCGATGTAGTTTTCGCGCAGGACGTTGTCGTCCACCTCGCCGGCGGCCTGATAATGTTTGAAGCCCAGGGCCTCGAAGAAATCCATGTCGACGATGGAGGCGCCGGTGGCGACCACCGCGTCGACCATGCCGAACTTCACCATGTCGCGGTACACATGCATGCAGCCGCCGGCCGAGGTCGAACCGGCCAGGATCAGCCAGGGCGAGCAGTCCTTGTCCTCGATGGCCATGGAGAAGATGTCGGCGGCGCGGGCGGTGTCGCGGCTCGAGAACGACATCTTGCGCATCGAGTCGATGATCGGCCGGGCGTCGAACGACGTGATGTCCACGTGCTCGACGACGTTTTGCAGCAACTGCGCCTTGGTGTTGGCGTGAACGGGAGCGTTCATTTCGGAGGTTTCCCTTTGATTTGAGCGCCCGTCGAACAAGCAGACATGCCGGGACGGAGCGACCGACAGGACCGATAGACTCCCAGCCTCAAGCCGTCACCCTCGGACTTGATCCGAGGGTCGGACGCGCCGCCGCGAACATCCCGGAAGGGAGTCGCGGACGGCCCGATCCTCGGGTCGAGCCCGAGGATGACGGATAGGGTTGGAACCGACCTATTTCCGGCGCGACTTGCGCTGACCGGCCTTACCTTTCGGACGTGACAGGCGCACGACCTTGCGGGCGTTCTCTTCCGCCGTGGTGCGCACGGTCGGGATGGAGCGCGGGGCCAGGCCGTAGAGGGAAGCCATCGGGGCGTCCTCGACCGCGGCGATGTCGTGTTCGCCATAGCCGTTGAAGCCCGTCGACATGGCGACGCCGTAAGCGCCGAGCATGCCGATCTCGATGAAGTCGCCTTCGCGGATATCGGCCGGCAGCCAGAACGGACCCGGCATATGGTCGATCGAGTCGCAGGTCGGTCCATAGAACTGGAACGCCTTAAGATCGCCCGACGCCTCGCCGTCCCGGACCAGCTTGGTCGGGAAGGGCCAGCGCGAGTGGGTCGCGTCGAACAGCGAGCCGTATGAGCCGTCGTTCAGATACAGGGCGTCGCCCTTGCGCAGATCGACGCGGGCCAGGATCGACGAGGATTCGGCGACCAGGGCCCGGCCGGGCTCGCACCACAGCTCGGTCGTTTCCGACACCGGCATCTCGTTGAAGCCGCGATGGATGGCGTCGGCGTATTCGCTCATGTCCGGCGGGACCATGCCCGGATAGACCGAGGGGAAGCCGCCGCCGACATCCACGATGTCGACGATGACGCCGGCGCGGCTGATCGAACGGCCGACCTGGGCCATGGCGGCCTGGTAGGCGGTCGGACGCATGCACTGGCTGCCGACATGGAAGCTGACGCCCATCAGACCGTCTTTGACCGCCTGGCGCGTTTCCATCAGCAGGGCCGGAGCCTGATCCGACGAGACGCCGAACTTGCCCGAGAGCGTATAGGCGGCGCCGTCGGCCGAGACGGCCATACGTACGATCAGATTCAGGTCGTCCGCGCCGCCGGTGGCGTCGAGAATCTTGTTCAGCTCATCGACACAGTCGAGCGAGAAGGTCCGAACGCCATGTTCGAAATAGGCCTTGGTGATCGCAGACCGGCTCTTGACCGGGTGCATGAAGGCCAGGCGAACGTCATGGCTGACCGAGCGAACGAGCTCGATCTCGGCGATGGACGCCACGTCGAAGCCGCGAACGCCGGCCTCGATCAGGGTCTCGACGACCCAACGCGACGGGTTCGCCTTCACCGCATAGAAGACGTCGGCCTTTAGATTATCCTGGAACCAGCGCGCCGCTACGGAAACCGAACGCGGCCGCACGAGGGCGACGGGACGTTCAGGGGACCGCTCACGGACCAGGTCCAGGGGAAGCTGATACGTGCGCAATTCACGTAACCCCCTGCTAATTGTGAAACCCAGACCGGCGTTAGCAGCGCTTAACGGTTAGACCACGGGGTCCGCCGGAAGCCGCGATATGGGGGCATCGGACTGTCATGTAAAGGGGTTTTTTCGTGGCGGGGCCTAGGTTTGGACTGTCACAAATCCCGTACGGCAGCGTCACAGGCCCCCAGGGGCGCAACCTTGGCCTTTCGCCATCGTTGACGAGGGGGAGGCGCGAATGAATCGGTGGCAGTTCTTATGGCGCAAGACGCGCCGCCAGCTGTGGGTGCGGGCGACCGCCTACGCAGTTTTCGGCCTGGCCGCGGCCTTGCTCGCTGCGGCCCTGGCGCCCTGGGTGCCCAAGGACATGGCCGAGCGCCTGGGCGGGGAATCGGTCGAATCCATCCTGACCATCCTGGCCTCAAGCCTGTTGGGCGTGGCGACCTTTTCGGTCGGCGCCATGGTCACGGCCTATACATCCGTATCGTCGGGGGCCAGTCCCCGGGTCGCCGCCCTGGTGACCAGCGACGAGGAGACGCAGAAGTCGCTGGCGACCTTCGTCGGCGCATTCCTCTATTCCATCGTGGCGGTGACGGCGATCAACGCCCACTATTACGGCCAGAACGGCCGGGCGATCCTGTTCCTGTTCAGCCTGGCCATGGTGGGTCTGGTGGCGTTTCGCCTGCTGGCCTGGATCAACCGTCTGTCCAGTCTGGCGCGGGTGGGCCATATGGTCGAACTGGTCGAGACCTATGCGCTGAAGGCGCTGGAACAGTGTCGCGACCAGCCCCGGCTGGGCGGTCGGGCGGGGCGCTTGGCGGGGGCCGCCGTCGTCGCCCCGGTCACCGGCTATGTCCAGAACGTCGATCCCGACCGCCTTCAAACCAGAGCCGAGGCGCATGATTGCCAGGTCGAGGTCGTGGCCGCCCCCGGCGCCTTCGTGCGGCGGGGCGGCGTTCTGGCCCGCATCAGCCTGCCGACCTGCAACGACAAGGCACAGGACGAATTTGGCGCGGCCTTCACGATGGGGAATGCGCGGTCCTATGACCAAGACCCGCGCTTTGGCCTGATCGTGCTGGGCGAGATCGCCGCGAGGGCCCTGTCTCCGGGCGTGAACGACCCCGGAACGGCCATCCAGATCATCGGCGCCGGGGTGCGTCTGATCGACGCCTGGGCGGACGACGCGTCGCCGGACGAGACGCCGCCGAAGCGGGACCGGCTGTTTGCGCCTGAGGTCGCCGATGCGGACCTGTTGGACGACGTCTTCGGGCCAGTAGCGCGTTACGGCGCCGGCGATACGGCCGTGGCCATCCGGCTGCAGAAGGGGCTGAGGGCGCTGGCGGCGACGCCGGCCCTCGCCGGGGCGGTGGAGGCGCTGGCTAGCGAAGCGCTGGACCGATCGCGCGCCGCCCTGCCGATCGCCGCCGATGTCGCCCGGGTCGAGGCGGCCGCCGAGGGACGCTGAACGGGTCAGGTCTGGACGAGGTTGCGCCCGACGTGCGATTAAGACTTGCCCAAACGCGCCTATCGCGTCATGCGGCGCCCGTTCGCCACAGCCTCCCAGCGAGTTCATGAGTTCATCCGCAGCCGCCGTCGCCCCCGGGCTAGTCCTGGCGCGTGACGTGTCGAAGACCTTCGGATCGCGAAAGGCGCTGGACGGCGTCTCGATTTCCGTCGCCTCGGGCGAGATGGTGGCCCTGATCGGCCCGTCGGGATCCGGCAAGTCCACGCTTCTGCGCTCCATCACTGGGCTTCAGTCGATCGACCCCGGCCAGGGGACGATCAGCGTCTTCGGCGAGACGGTTCAGAAGGACGGTCGCGTCACCGGCGCCGTACGCAAGGCGCGCGGCAAGCTGGGCATGATCTTCCAGCAGTTCAATCTGGTCGGCCGGCTGAGCCTGTTCGCCAATGTCATGCTGGGCGCCCTGGGGCGAATTCCATCGTGGCAGGGGTTGCTGGGCCTGTGGCCCCAGGCCGACAAGGACCGCGCCATGGCCGCCCTGCACCGGGTCGGGGTCAGCGACTACGCCGGCCAGCGCGCCAATACGCTTTCGGGCGGGCAGCAGCAGCGCGGCGCCATCGCCCGCGCCATCGTCCAGGGCGCAAAGGCCATTCTGGCCGACGAGCCCGTCGCCTCGCTGGACCCGGTTTCGGCCCGCAAGGTGATGGAGTTGCTGGTCGAGCTGAACAAGCGCGACGGCATGGGGGTGATCGTCACCCTGCACCAGGTCGACTACGCCATCCGCTACTGCGACCGCGTCATCGCGCTGCAGGGCGGCAAGATCGTCTATGACGGTCCCGCCACGGGCCTGGATCACCAGCGCCTGATCGATATCTACGGTCCTGAATTCGAGGACGCGTTCTGGGAGACCAAGGCATGAGCCTGTCCCGCACATCCCTTTCCCGTCGTCTGTTCGCAGCCGCCGGCGCCGCCGTCCTGCTGCTGGGCGTCGCCTCGTGCGGCGGCGGCGATGAAAAACAGGCCGCCGGAGCCATGCCGTCGGAGCTGACCTTCTCGATCCTGTCCGCAGAAGGCCAGGCGTCGTCCGGACCGCTGTGGCAACCGCTGCTGGATGACATGTCCAAGGCCGTCGGCGTGCCGGTGAAGCCCTTCTTCGCGGGCAACTACAACGTCCTGATCGAGGCCATGCGGTTCAACCAGACCCAGGTGGCCTGGTTCTCGGCCAAGCCGGCGCTGGAAGCCGTGGACCGCGCTCAGGGCGAGGTCATCGCCCGCATCGTCGATCCGGAAGGCCGCGACAGCTACACCTCGACCCTGGTGGTGCGTAAGGGCTCCGGCATCACGCTGGACAAGGTGCTGGCCTGCGGCAAACAGTATGACTTCGGCATCGGCGACGCCCAGTCGACCTCGGGCACCCTGGCCCCGCTGACCTTCCTGTTCAATCCGCGCGGCATCGTGCCCAACCAATGTTTCAAGACCGTGCGTTCGGCCAGCCACCAGGCCAACGCCTTTGCTGTAGCGACCGGCGTGGTCGACATCGCCACCTCGAACTCGGTCAACACGGTCTTCATGCGCCGCGAGAACCCGCAACTGGCCTCGCAGATCGAGGACATCTGGGTGTCGCCGCCGATCCCGGAATCGGGCATCGTCATCCGCGAGGATCTGGATCCGGCGCTGAAGGAGAAGCTGCGCAGCTTCTTCCTGACCTATGGCCAGGGCCAGGGGCCTGAGGCCGACCGGCAGCGCCAGGTGCTGGCCGGGCTGAACTATTCGATGTTCCGCGCCGCCGACGATTCCTATCTCGACCCCGTCCGCGAAATGGTCGCCGACCAGAAGCTGAGCGAAGCGCGGGCCAAGAACGACCAGGCCGGCGTCGCCGCCGCCGAGCGCGATCTGGCCGCCCTGCGCGCCAAGCGCGAGGTCCAGCCTTGACCGAAGCCAGCCTCGACATGGCGGCCAAGGGCGGCGTTGCGCCGACCGCCATCCCCTCGGCGCCGACCAAGTCGCTGTCGGCGACCCTGTTCGACCTTCTGCTCTGGGGCGGCCTGGCGATCATCCTGATCGCCAGCTTCGGCAAGGTCGACATGCAGAATTTCGGCCGGCTGTTCTCGGGCTCGTCGAACATCTCGACCTATGGCGCCGATCTGCTGAGGCCCGACTGGGCGGCCATCTTCCCGCCCGGCGACTTCTGGACCTCGTTCACCCACATCTTCACCCAGCCGACGACCAGTCTGGCGGGCCAGATGTGGCTGACGGTGCAGATCGCCCTTTGGGGCACCTTCCTGGCCGTCTTCCTGGCCCTGCCGCTCAGCCTGATGGCGTCGCGCAACATCGCGCCGGGCTGGATGGTGTTTGTCGTGCGCCGGTTCATGGACCTGCTGCGGTCGATCCCCGACCTGGTCATCGCCACCCTGTTCATCGTCGCCGTGGGCCTGGGCCCGCTGGCCGGCGTCCTGGCCCTGGCGCTGAACACCGGCGGGGTCCTGGCCAAGCTGTTCTCCGAAGCGGTCGAGTCGATCGACAAGGGACCGGTCGAGGGGGTGCGCGCCACCGGGGCCGGCAAGCTGCACGAGATCGTTTGGGGCGTCTTCCCCCAGGTCGCGCCGCTGTGGACCTCCTTCGCCCTGTACCGGTTCGAATCCAACAGCCGGGCGGCCACCGTCCTGGGCCTGATCGGCGCGGGGGGCATCGGCCAGACCCTGTTCGAAAGCATCCAGGCCTTCGACTACAGCCGGGTCGCCGCCATCGCCATCGTCATCGTGGTCGCCGTGACCCTGATCGACACCCTGTCCCAGGTCATGCGCAAACGCCTGCTGTAACGGGTCGGGACTTTTGTCACACCCGCCGCGACGCCGGAAAAACCTTCACAATCCTCTGGTCTAACCGTCGCGAAATCGATGCTCAGGGAGAGCGAAGAATGATCCGCACACTGAAACTGACGACGGCGGCCGCCGCGCTTCTGGCTCTGGCGGCCTGCGGCGATGGCGGATCCGGCGGCGGATCTTCAGCCCGTTCGGGGATCTGGGCGGCCGGATCGTCCACCGTATTCCCCTTCGCCACGCGCGTGGCCGAGAATTTCGCCCGCACCTCGGGCGGCGCGGCGCCGCGCGTTGAATCCCTGGGCACCGGCGGCGGCATCCAGGCCTTCTGCCAAGGCGTCGGCCCGACCACCCCGGACATCGCCAACGCCTCGCGTCAAATGAAGGCGTCCGAGTTCGACATGTGCGCCAAGAACGGCGTGACCGACATCATCGAGATCAAGATCGGGTTCGACGGCATCGTCATCGCCACGGCCCGCAACGGCAACAGCTTCAACTTCGAGCTGAACGACATCTACGAAGGCCTGGCCAAGGAAGTCCCCGGACCGAACGGCGCCTTTATCGCCAACCCCGCCACAACCTGGAACCAGGTCAACGCCGGCCTGCCGAACCAACGCATCCAAGTCTATGGCCCGCCCCCCACCTCGGGCACGCGCGACGCCTTCCTGGAACTGGGCATGACGCCGGGCGCCAAGCTGGTGCCCGCGGCTGCGGCCGTGGCGGAGACCGACGAAGACCGGTTCGAGGCCCTGGCGCACACCCTGCGTGAGGACGGCGCCTGGATCGATTCGGGCGAGAACGACAACGCCATCGTCCAGACCCTGACTCGCACCCCCGGCTCGCTTGGCGTGTTCGGCTATTCCTTCCTGGAACAGAACCTGGACACGGTGAAGGCCGAGACCATCGACGGCGTCACGCCCAACGCGGACACGATCGCCAGCGGCGAATACCCGCTGTCGCGCAGCCTGTTCATCTATGTGAAGAAGGCCCATATCGGCGTGATCCCCGGGCTTCAGCAATTTGTGCAGGAATTCCTGTCCGAAGGCTCGGCCGGCAAGGGCGGCTATCTGGCTGACCGGGGCCTGATCCCGCTGCCGGAAGAACAGCTCGTCGCTCAACGCGCCATCGTTTCAGCAATGACGCCGATGCAACGGCCCGCCAAGTAACGTCGCTCTCCCTGAAAGCTTCCCGCCCCTTTCCTCAGCCGATCCGTCGGTTATGATGGGGGCGGGATAGCAATCAGGAAAACCCTATGACTTCTCAGCCCGCGCGTCTGCGCAAGGCCGTGCTGCCTGTCGCCGGTCTCGGCACCCGTGTCCTCCCCGGCACGAAGACCACGCCGAAGGAACTGCTGAACGTCGTCGATCGGCCGATCCTGTCCTATATCGTCGAAGAAGCCCGCGAGGCCGGGATCGAGCATATCGTCTTCGTCACAGGCCGCTCCAAAGGCGCGATCGAGGACTATTTCGATCACCAGATCGAGCTGGAAAGCCAACTGGAAGCCAAGGGCAAGACCGAGATTCTCGACCAACTGCGGGCCGAACTGCCTACGCCCGGAGAAATGAGTTTCACCCGCCAGATGTCTCCCAAGGGTCTGGGCCACGCCGTCTGGTGTGCGCGTGACATCATCGGCAACGAACCTTTCGCCGTCCTGCTGCCGGACGTCATCGTCGACAGCCAACCGGGCGCGCTGAAACAGCTGATCGACGCCTATAACGAGGTCGGGGGCAATCTGATCGGCGTCGAGGCCGTGCCCGAAAGCGAGACCCACAAATACGGGATCGTCGATCCGGCCAGCCGCGACGGTCGCCGCATCACCATGAAGGGCATGATCGAAAAGCCGGCCAAGGGCACGGCGCCGTCGAACCTGTCGATCTCGGGCCGCTATATCCTTCAGCCGGAAATCTTCGACCTGCTGGCCACCCAGGAACGCGGCGCCGGCAACGAGATCCAGTTGACCGACGCCATGGCCCGCCTGATGGCCAACCAGCTGTTCACCGCCGTCGAATACGAGGGCGTGACCCACGACTGCGGCGACAAGATCGGCCTGTTGCGCGCCAATGTCGCCCTGGCCCTGAAACGCCCCGACCTGGGCGAGGCCGCCCGCGCGGCGGTGACGGCCCTGCTGTAAGAACAGACGGCCGGTTCTCCCTCCCCCTGCGGGGGAGGGGCGTCAGCGACGGGGCGGGGGCGGCAAGGCGACGTCGCACGGATCTTTGGTGATGGTTCGCGCGGCCCGTCCCCCCCGGCTTCGGCTACGCCTTCGCCCCCCTCCCCCGCAGGGGGGAGGGAGAAGACGTTGAGCCGATGGCCCGCCCCTGCTAACCCTCCGCGCAAATCATCAGGAGACGAACCATGGCCACTTCCGAAGGCTGGGACATGCCGACCGGCGACCTCATGAAGGGCAAGAAGGGCCTGATCATGGGCGTGGCCAATTCCAGCTCCATCGCCTGGGGCATCGCCTCGCAACTGGCGGCCCAGGGCGCGGAACTGGCCTTCACCTATCTGGGTGAAAGCCTGGAGCGTCGTGTGCGCCCGTTGGCCGAAAGCGTCGGCGCCAAGCTGCTGATCCCGGCCGACGTCACCGACGACGCCTCTATGGACGCCGCCTTCGCCGAGCTGGAGAAGACCTTCGGCACGATCGACTTCGTCGTTCACTCGGTGGCCTTCGCCAACAAGGACGAATTGAAGGGCAGTTTCGTCGACAACACCACGCGTGACAGCTTCCTGCTGGCCCTGAACATCTCCGCCTTCAGCTTCGTGGACGTGTCCAAGCGCGCCGCCAAGCTGATGCCGAACGGCGGCAGCCTGATCACCCTGACCTATCTGGGGTCGGAGCGGGTCATTCCGAACTACAACACCATGGGCGTGGCCAAGGCGGCGCTGGAGGCGGCGACCCGCTATATCGCCCGCGACCTGGGTCCCAAGAACATCCGCGTCAACGCCATCTCGGCCGGGGCCATGCGCACCCTGTCGCTGGCCGGCATCTCGGGCGGGCGCGGCCTGCACTCCAAGAGCGCCCAGTTCTCGCTGATCAAGGAAGAGACCTCGATGGAGGGCGTCGCCGGCGCCGCCCTGTGGCTGTGCTCGGACCTGGGCCGTTCGACGACGGGCGAGGTCGTCCACGTCGACGCAGGCTTCCACGCCGTGGGCCTGCCGGACGACATGGAGAGCTGATCGGGCTCTTTCGCCCCTTACGGCGACGGTTTAAGGCCGGGGCATGACTGCCCCGGCCTTTTCCATGCGCGCCCCGCCCGCCTCCGCCTTTTCATCCGCCGCCGTCGCCACAGTGATCGGGTTCGGCGGCACGGTGGCCCTGGTGGTGCAGGCGGGACAGGCCCTGGGCGCGGACGCGAGCCAGATCGGCTCCATGGTCACGGCGCTTTGCCTGGCCATCGGTATTCCCGGCGCCCTCCTGAGCTGGCGGTTGAAGATCCCCGTGGTCCTCGCCTGGTCCACGCCGGGCGCGGCCCTGCTGGCCGCTTCGACGCTGGGGCTGTCGTGGGCGACGGCGGTCGGCGCCTTCGTCGTTTCCGCTGTCCTGATGATCCTGACCGGTCTGATCCCGGCGTTGGGTCGGCTGGCGGGCCGGATCCCGTCGGCCATAGCCTCGGCCATGCTGGCGGGGGTGCTGCTGCCCTTCGTGCTGCGACTATTCAAGGTCGTGCCGGATGAGACGGCGCTGACGCTGGGCCTGATCGCGGTCTTTCTGGTCTTCCGGCGACTTTGGCCGACATGGGCCCTGCCCGCCGTGCTGGCGGCGGCCTTTGCGGTTCTGGCGCTGCGAGGTCAACTGGCCCTGCCTGCCGGAACCGGCCTGTTCGGCCGGCTGGAGCCTGTCGTTCCGGCCTTCGATGTGAAGGCGGCGGTCAGCCTGGGCTTTCCGCTGTTCCTGGTGACCCTGGCCGCCCAAAACCTGCCTGGGCTGGTCGTGCTGCAGAGCGCCGGCTATCCGCCGCCGGCCAACCGGTTGATCCTGTCGACTGGGATCGCCAGCCTGATCGCTGCGCCCTTTGGAGCCCATGGGGTCAATCTGGCCGCCATCACGGCGGCGATCTGCACCGGCCCCGACGCCCATCCTGATGCGGGCCGGCGTTGGATCGTGGGGGTGATCTACGGCGGCTTCTATCTGATCACAGCCCTGTTCGCCGCGCCGCTGGCGGGCCTGTTTATCGCCATGCCCCCCGCTGTGCTGGCGGCAGTGACGGGCCTGGCCCTGATCATGCCCCTGACCGGCGCCTTGCAGAGCCTGATGGCCGAGGCGCCGTCGCGCGAGGCCGCCGTCCTGACCTTCGCGGCGACGGCCTCTGGACTGGCCCTGTTCGGGGTGGGATCCGCCTTCTGGGGATTAGTCGTGGGGTTCTCGGCCCTAGGCGCCGGCCGCTTCCTCCGCCGAGCCTAGTCCCGCGCCGGGATGTTCAGGCCGCGCTGCACGGCCGGGCGGGCCAGGCCGCGCTCCAGCCAGGCGGCGACGCCGGGGAAGTCCGCAAAGCCGACGATCTCGCCCGCCTCGTAAAAGCCGATCAGGTTGCGGACCCAGCCCAGGGTGGCGACGTCGGCGATGGAATAGTCGCCCATGATCCAGTCGCGGCCCTCAAGCCGGGTTTCCAGAACGCCCAGCAGGCGGCGGCTTTCGGCGACGTAGCGGTCACGCGGACGCTTGTCCTCATAGTCCTTGCCGGCGAACTTGTGGAAGAAGCCCAGCTGGCCGAACATCGGGCCGATCGCGCCCATCTGGAACATGACCCACTGGATCGTCTCGTACCGGGTCGCAGGATCGGCCGAGAGCAGTTGGCCGGTCTTCTCCGCCAGATAGATCAGGATGGCGCCGGATTCGAACAGGGCCAGCGGCTGTCCGCCGGGACCGTTCGGATCCAAGATCGCCGGGATCTTGCCGTTGGGGTTCAGCGACAGATATTCCGGCCCCCAGGTCTCATTGGCCATGATGTCGATGAAGTGCGGCTCATAGGCCAGGCCGATCTCCTCCAGCATGATGGAGACCTTCACGCCATTGGGCGTCGGCAGGGAATAGAGCTGGAGCCGGTCGGGATGCTGGGCCGGCCAGCGGCGGGTGATCGGGAAGTCGGTCAGGGCGGTCATGGGTCAGCCTCGGCTTTGCGATAGGCCCTATGTCGGAGCCGGTTTCGCGATCCGCAACACCCACACGAGCGGTGAGACGCCTTTAGTCCGGCTCGCGCTCGCCCACCTCGGTCGGGGGCACGGCCAGCAGCCAGCCGTCGGCCAGGTGCAGCTCGGGCGTCGCTTCCTTGGTGAAGGGCAGGTACCAGGTGGGGCCGCCGGTCGCGGGGGCGATCTCCAACATGTCGTCGGCGCCGAAATTCTGGACCGACTTGACCGTGCCCATGATCCCGCCCGCCGTGTCGCGGACCTCGACCCCCAGCAGGTCGGCGAGATAGAATTCGTCCTCGTCCGGTTCGGGGAAGTGATCGCGGGGAACGTAGAGTTTCAGGCCGCGCAGGGCGTCGGCCTCCTCTTTCGTCGCAATCTCCTTGGCCCGGCCGACGACGCCGCTCTTGTTGGGGCGGGTCGCGGACAGGGTCAGGGCGACCGTGCCGTCAGCGCGCAGCAGTGGGCCATAGGCGGTCAGGGCTAGGGGATCGGCGGTGAAGGCGGTCACCCGCACCTCGCCCCGCACCCCGAAACCGCCGCCGATCTGGCCAACGAGGATAAGTCTGCTGTCCGTGGTCATGGTCGTCCTTAGCGCATGAAAAAGGCGGCGTCGAAGGACGCCGCCTTGATCGTGTCGAGACCGAAAGCCTTAGGCTTCGGTCTTTTCTTCGGTTGCTTCTTCAGCAGCCACTTCTGCAGCGGGGGCCTCTTCAGCAGCGGCTTCAGCGGCGGGCGCTTCTTCGACCGGAGCTTCTTCGACAGCCGGAGCAGCAGCAGCGGCGGCGGCTTCTTCCTTGGCGCGAGCGGCGGCTTCAGCGGCCTCGACCTTGGCGGCGGCTTCGGCTTCCAGGCGGTCGGCTTCGCGCTGGGCGCGTTCGGCGGCGCGCTCTTGCGCCTTCTTGCCGGGCTGAGCCTTGTTCGGGTTGTTGGACTGGGTCCACTTCACCTTGGCGCCCAGGGTCTCGTCCTGCGACAGGAAGCGAGCGACGCGGTCGGTCGGCTGGGCGCCCTTGCCGAGCCATTCAGCGATACGCTCGACCTTCAGGGCGACGCGCGGGGTGGCGCCGTCCTTGGGCAGCATCGGGTTGTAGCTGCCGACCTTCTCGATGAACTTGCCGTCGCGGGGCGAGTGCGAGTCAGCGATGACGATGTGGTAGTAGGGGCGCTTCTTGGCGCCGCCGCGGGCCAGACGAATCTTCAGCATTGTCAGTCTCTTTCTAGGAAGTCGTTATTTCTTGGGAGGGAAGGCTTATTTCTTGGGAAGGCCGGGCAAGCCCGGAAGCCCCCCCGGAAGTTGTCCGCCGCCCAGGCCGGCGAGCCGGTCCTGGATGGCTTTCAGTTCGTCGGCGCTGGGTTCCGGCGTCTTGCCGCCGCC
>JBKBXN010000013.1:0-27505 GCA_046314055.1 Brevundimonas sp. | reverse complement strand
TGGTGGCGGTCAATCATCTGGAGGGGCATGCGGTCTCGGCCCGATTGTGCGAGGAAGTCGCCTATCCCTTCCTGCTGCTGTTGGTGTCCGGCGGTCACTGCCAACTGCTTGAAGTGCGCGGCGTCGGCGACATGAGCCGGATCGGCGCGACCATCGACGACGCGGCCGGCGAGGCGTTCGACAAGATCGCCAAGGCCCTGGGCCTGGGCTATCCCGGCGGCCCGGCGCTGGAGCGGCTGGCCCAGCAAGGCGACGGATCGAAGATCGATCTTCCGCGCGCCCTGCTGGGCCGCAAGGACTGCGACTTCTCCTTCTCGGGTCTGAAGACGGCCGCCTTCCGCATCGCCCAGACCTGCGAGACCGAGCAGGACAAGGCTGATCTGGCCGACGCGGTCCAGACCGCCATCGCCCGCCAACTGTCGGATCGTTCCGAGCGGGCCCTGGCCGCCTATGCCGAGACCCACGACCACCGGCTGTTCGTGGTGGCGGGCGGGGTCGCGGCCAACAAGACGATCCGCGCCACCCTGCAGGCGACGGCGGCGAAACACGGCTTCGACTTCCTGGCGCCGCCGATGGCCTATTGCACCGACAATGCGGCGATGATCGCCCTGGCCGGCGCCGAGCGGCTGGCCCTCGGGTTGACCAGCGACATCGACGTGGTCGCCCGGCCGCGATGGCCGCTGGACGAAGCCCGCGCCCTGGCCGATCCTTCGCACAAGCCGGGCCGCAAGGGCGCGAAATCATGACCAACGAGACCGCCTCGGGAGGGCGCATGGAATTCCGCACCGCAGGGGTCATCGGCGCCGGCGCCTGGGGCACGGCCCTGGCCCAGGTCTGCGTCCGCGCCGGACTGGACACCACGCTTCAGGCGCGCGAGCCCCAGTTGGTCGAAACCTTGGCGACCACGCGGGCCAATGACCTTTATTTGCCGGGCGTCACCCTGGCCGAGGACCTCAAATTCACCGCCGACCTGGCCGATCTGCGCGACTGCGACTTGATCCTGGCGGTGCCGCCGGCCCAGCATATGCGCGGCACCCTGACCGCCTTTGCGCCCCATCACCGCGCCGGCGTGCCGGTCGTGCTGTGCTCCAAGGGCGTGGAGCGGGGCACGATGAAACTGATGACCGAGGTGCTGGCCGAGACCCTGCCGGACGCCCCGGCGGCGGTTCTGTCCGGCCCCAGTTTCGCCGGCGAAGTGGCGCGCGGCTTGCCGACAGCCGTCACTTTGGCTTGCGCCGACCCGGTGCTGGGCCAGGCCCTGCTGAACACCCTGTCGGCGCCGGGCTTCAGGCCCTATCTGGCCACAGACCTGGTCGGGGCCGAGGCCGGCGGTGCGCTGAAGAATGTGCTGGCCATCGCCTGCGGTGTGTCCGAGGGACGTCAGCTGGGCCGCAGCGCCCACGCAGCATTGATCACGCGCGGCTTTGCGGAAATGACCCGCCTCGCCGTCGCCATGGGTGGACAGGCCGAGACGGTGGCGGGCCTGTGCGGTCTGGGCGACCTGGTCCTGACCTGTTCCAGCCCCCAGTCGCGCAACATGAGCCTGGGCCTAGCCCTGGGCCAAGGCCAGACGGTGGAACAGGCCTTGGCGGGCAAGCGCTCGGTGGCCGAGGGGTATGAGAGCGCGCCGGCCGTGCGCGCCCTGGCCGCCCGTCTGGGCGTGGAGACTCCCATCGCCGAGGGCATCGCCGCCCTGCTGGCGGGCGAAATCACTGTGGACGGCCTGATCGACGGCCTGCTGTCGCGCCCGCTGAAGGCCGAGCGGGTCTGACCTCGGTGTCCGACGAAGCGACCGAGCGCAAGCGGGTCTGGAAAACTCCCCCGGGGGTGGCTCTATGCGCCGAGGCCGACATCGCCGATCCCGGTTCGCGCGGGTTCGTTCTCCAGATCGGCGACGCCTTCTTCCACGGGTTCGTCGTGCGAAAGAACGGAGTGATCGCCGGCTGGGTCGATCGCTGCCCGCACGCCGGCTTCCCCATCGCCATGGAACTTGATCGTTATCTGACGCCGGATGGGTCGCTTATCCTGTGCGGCTGGCATGGCGCGGTGTTCGAACCCTTGACCGGCGAGTGCAAGGGCGGCCCTTGCGCGGGCGGGCGGCTGACTCCCTGGCCGGTGGCCGCCGCGGCTGGGATAATTCGCACGGCCTGAAAGGGACGCCGCCTCAAGCGGCGAAGGCGGCCTTCATTGGCGTGACCGACGACGTCGGCCGGCGGGTCGGCAGGTCGAAACTCACCACGGTGCCGACGCCGGGCTCGCTCTGCATCGCCAGCTGGCCGCCGTGCAGCTCGATCAGCGACTTGGTCAGGGCCAGGCCCAGGCCGGTGCCCTGCGTCGTCTTCGAATGCTGGCCCTCGACCTGTTCGAACGGGCGGGCCAGACGCACCAGATCCTCAGGCGCAATCCCGATGCCGGTGTCGGCGCAGGCGACCCGAATGCGATCCTCGCCGGCCGGTCCCCTGAACGGCGTCAGCGACAGGGTGACAGCGCCGCCCTCGGGCGTGAACTTCACGGCATTGGAAATCAGGTTCAGCAGGATCTGTTTCACGCCCCGCTGGTCGGCCTCGATATCGGGCAGGGCGCCGGCCTCGACCGTCAGGGTCAGGCCTGCGTCCTCCGCCTTGCCGCGCATCAGGCGGACCGCGTCGTCGCACACCTCGTGCAGCGACACGGGCTCGTAGTGCAGGGTCATCTTGCCGGCCTCGATCTTGGCCATGTCCAGGATGTCGTTGATCAGGCTGAGCAGGTGCTGGCCCGACTTCAGGATGTCGCCCGCGTAGCCTTTGTATTTATCGCCTATGGGGCCGAACAGTTCGGCGGCCATGATCTCCGAGAAGCCGTTGATGGCGTTCAGCGGAGTGCGCAGTTCGTGGCTCATATTCGCCAGGAATTCGGACTTGGCCTGGTTGGCGGCTTCGGCCCGGGTCATGGCGACCTCGTACTTCCGCGCCAGTTGCGACAGCATCTGCTGGCTGGATTCCAGCTGGGCGACGGTCCGGCTCAGATCTTCGACAGCGCGGCGGCGCTCGGCCTCTTCGCGCTTAATGGCGGTGATGTCGGCGGCGGTGACGACCGACCCGCCCTCGGAGGTGAAACGTTCGGACAGCTGCAGCCAGCGCCCGTCGTGCAGCTCGACCTCGCGCAGCCCCGCGCGGCCGTGCGCCGGGGCGTGTTCGGCCTTAATGGCCAGGGCGGCGATCCGATTCAGCTCATCCTTCGCTGCGCCGCGCCGCACGACGCCCCGCTCGAACCCGAAGGCGTCTTCGAAGGCCTGGTTCGACAGGATCAGTCGGCCGTGGCGGTCGAACAGGACGAAGGCGTCGGAAATGCTCTCCACCCCGTCTCGCAGGCGGCTTTCGGCCGACTGGGCGGCCGCCTTGGCGCGGCGCGCTTCGGTAATGTCCAGCGCCACCCCCAGAATGACCGAAAAACCGGTCTCGCCGCGTTCGCCGCGCGCCTGGCCCCGCGCATCAATCCAGCGGGTGCGCCCGCCCTCGCCGGGAACGGGGAAGGTCACCTCGAAGGCGCCATAGGCCGAGGCCTGGCGCAGGGCGTGCCGCACTTCGTCGCGGAAACGCGGATGGATGCGGGCCATCACCGCATCGCTGGACGTCACGCCGCCGCGCTCGAAGCCCAACAGGGTCGCCATATAGTCGGACAGGGTGACTTCCTCGGCCTCCAGGTCCCATTCCCAGACGCCGCAACGGGCGGCCTCGACGGCCACACGGAAGCGGCGCTCGGACGAGGCCCATTCGCGGCTGGCGCGGGCCCGGCGAACGCCCTGCCAAAGGAACAGGCCCACAACGCCTAGCCCCAGAACGATGGGCGCGCCCAGAACCCAGGAGTCGTCGATCAGCGCGGCCAGCCCGTGCGCCGGCGGCGCGCCCGCCGCCACCACATAGGGACCGCCGGGCGCGACCGGTACGGCCACGACTGTGCGCTCGCCCCCGCCGGACTTGATCTCGCGCGGCTGATCCAGCGAAGCCAGGTCGCCCGCCGCGACGCCCAGCACGGCCTGGGCGGGTTTGCCTTGCTCGCCTGCGTTCGAGGAAGCCATGACGATTCCGGCGGCGGAAACGATCCGTATGCCGGCGTCCTTCTCAAGAGGCGGCGTGATCCGCGCTTCCAGCCGTCGTTCCCAGAGGTCGGATCCAGGCATGGCGACTTCGCCCTCGCCCTGGCTGGCCAGGACGGCGCCGTCGGCGCCGATGACGGTGAAGCCTATGTCCGGCGCCGCCTGACGGGCGGCCTCCACGACGGCGATGGGTTCGGCGTCCTCACTCAGGGCGGCTTCGCCAGCGTCCAGACCGTCGCGCGCAGCGCGCATCAGGTCGGCGGTCTGGCTGGCCGTCAGCCGCGCCTTGAGGGTCAGGTTCTCTTCGCTGAGGCGCAGCGCCTCACGGACGGGGCGGTCGGCCTCGCGTGACAGCAGCAGGCCGTAACCGGTGGCGCCCAAGGCTAGAACCAGGGCGCCGATCCGCATCCAGGCCGGAGCGCCGGAGGCGCGGTCGGTGGTGCGTCGACCCCGTCCTTCCTGCCTCCGCTCCATGCCCCGCAAGGCGCTCTCCCGACCAAATCAGCTTCAGGGGGAATCTAGGCTGCGTCGCGGATTCCTGTCGAGGCTTGGTTAATGCTTTCTGAACCTCAGGCCGCCGCCGCCGGGGATGGAATCCGCGCCGGCGGCGATTCAAGTATTTCGGTGACCGGCCGCAGGGTGTCGCGGGCCTGTCGCGCCAAGGCCAGAA
The DNA here is from genome assembly GCA_046314055.1 of Brevundimonas sp. GTDB lineage: Bacteria > Pseudomonadota > Alphaproteobacteria > Caulobacterales > Caulobacteraceae > Brevundimonas. The sequence continues at coordinate 22,760 of JBKBXN010000013.1, read as the reverse complement.
CGGCGGGCGGAGCGTCGTCGGGCGCCTCAGCCACCAGATCGATCAGGCTCTCGGCCAGTTGCATCAGGCGCGGGGCGGCGGCGATCAGCCGGGCCTGGAATTCGATCTTCTCAGGGTCCCGGTCATATTCGGCCCCCGGCACCCGCCACCCGCCCCAATCGGCGGTGTCGGTGACGACCACGGGGTAGGTTCCCGGCTGAGGATGATGCAGGCAGTCTTCCTCGGCCTGCCACTTGTTGCGCGCTCGCAGCAGGCGCCATTCGCCCACTTCGGCGCCGGCGGCGTCTTCCGCCGCCATCATCAATTCGGTGGCGGCGAATTCACGTCCTAGACCCACGTCATAAGTGACGCGCACCGGCTCGTCGAAACCCTTGGCCCAGACGGGCTGGACCTTTTCGATGGTGGCCCAGGCGCCGACGCATTCGACCCAGACTTTTTGACCCTTCTGGAACTGCGCGCGCGCCATCCCACCCTCCATCGATTTCGGCGAGGATGCACGACGGGCGTTAGCGCCCGGTGTGAGGGTTGGGTTAACGCGAAATGCTCTCCAGCGTCTCGCCGGCGTACTTCTCCTTGACCCGCGTAGACAGGTCGCCCAGCGAGATGACCCCGACGATCCTGCCATGTTTGTCCACAACGGGCGCGCGTCGGATTTGGCGCGATCCCATCAGGTCGAGAACGGACTTCAGGTCATCCGTGTCCAGAACCGTCTGCGGATCGCGGGTGATATATTCGACCACGGGGGCCGTCGGGGCCGCTCCGGCCGCCAAGGCGCGCACGACGATGTCGCGATCGGTGATGGCGCCGATCAGTTGGTCGCCGTCCGCCACGGGCACGAAGCCGAAGTCGCCCTTCGCCATCCGCGCCGCAACCTCCTGGATCGTGTCGCCGGGGCGGGCGAGGTGGACATCCCTGGTCATGACGTCGCGGATCTTCATGGCGGTCTCCTGTGTGCAGCTTCGCCGTCACAACCCGCCGCCACAGCCAGGGTTCCGCTGGAGCTGAGCGACGAATGGCCAAGCGTCAGGCTCGCAATCCGCGCGCTTCGCCCCCACAATGGAGTTCAGTGTAGAGGGGGCGTGATGGCCGAGGCGGCGACGGGACTGGATCTGGGGGCGGCTGCGGCCTTGCTGGCGGCGGGCGTCATCGCCGTGCCCGTGTTCAAGCGGGTCGGGCTGGGCTCAGTGCTCGGTTATCTGGCGGCGGGCCTGGCCATAGGGCCGTTCGGCCTGAAGCTTTTTCAAGAGCCAGAGACGATCCTCCATGTCGCCGAGTTTGGCGTGGTCATCTTCCTGTTCATCATCGGGCTGGAGATGCGGCCCAAACGCCTGTGGGGGCTCCGAAAGGAGATCTTCGGCCTGGGCGCGGCCCAGGTGTTGTTCTGCGGCTTTATCCTGACCCTCACCGCCATGCTGGCCGGCTTCTCCGCTCCGGTCGCCTTCGTTGGGGCCATGGGCTTCGTCCTGTCGTCCACCGCCGTCATCATGCAGATGCTGGAAGAACGGGGCGAGATCGCGGGCGCACCCGGACAGCGGTCCGTCTCCATCCTGCTGCTGGAAGACCTGGCCATCGTGCCGCTTCTGGCCATCGTCGCCATTCTGGCCTCGGTGCTGGGCGTGGCGAACGAACAGGCGCCGCCCCTATGGCAGACCATCGGCTTCGCGGTTGCGGCGGTTGGCGGCGTGCTGCTGGCCGGCAAATATCTGGTCAATCCGATCTTCCGTCTGCTGGCCCGTTACGGCGGGCGCGAGGTGATGACGGCGGCGGCTCTGCTGGTCGTGGTCGGCGCCGCCTGGGCCATGTCCCTGGGCGGGCTGTCGATGGCCATGGGCGCCTTCCTGGCCGGGGTGCTGCTGTCTGAATCGACTTTCCGTCACCAGCTGGAAGCCGATGTGGAGCCCTTCCGCGCCATCCTGTTGGGTCTGTTCTTCCTCAGCGTCGGCATGTCGCTGGACCTGTCGGTCGTGGTCGCCGACTGGCGCCTCGTCGTCGGCGGGGTGATCGCCTTCATGGCGGTCAAGGCGCTGGGCATCTATGGCGTGGCCCGGCTGTTCAAGGCCTCTCATCATGAGGCGGTGGAACGGGCGGCCCTGTTCGCTCAGGGCGGCGAGTTCGCCTTCGTCCTGTACGGCGCGGCGGTGACGGCCGGTCTGTTCGACGCCCAGGTCGGGGCCATGCTGTCGGCCATCGTCATCCTGTCCATGGCCCTGACGCCCCTGACCAGCCTGCTGACCCAGCGCCTGCTGCCCAAGCCGGTCGTCTCCGCCGAGGACGCCGAGGGGGTGGATTTCGCCAAGGATCTGCGCGGCCAAGTCCTGATCATCGGCTTCGGCCGGTTCGCCCAGGTCGTGTCCCAGCCCCTGCTGGCGCGGGACGTGGACGTCTCGATCATCGAGAACGACGTCGAGATGATCCAGGCCGCCTCCCAGTTCGGGTTCAAGGTCTATTACGGCGACGGCGCCCAGTTGCACACGCTGCGCGCCTCGGGCGCGGACGAGGCCGAGATCGTCCTGGTCTGCGTGGACAAGCCCGAGGTCGCCGACCGCATCGTCGAACTGGTCAAGTCCGAGTTCCCGACCACCAAGATCATGGCTCGCGCCTTCGACCGGGGTCATTCGATGCGCCTGATCCAGGCCGGGGTCGATTATCAGATCCGCGAGACCTTCGAGTCGGCGCTGAAGTTCGGCGAGCGCGCCCTGATCGAGCTGGGCATGGACGAAATCGAAGCCGCCGAAAGCGTGGCCGATGTCCGGCGCCGCGACGAGGCGCGTCTGGACCTGCAACTGACCGGCGGCATCAAGGCCGGCCGCCAACTGATGCGCGGCAATATGCCGACGCCGCAGCCCGCCCCCTATGTGAAGCCGCGCCGCGAGGGCCGGCTGTTGAACGAGGACGAGGCGGGTCCGGCTGCGCCGGGTACGCAGCGCGAACCCGCCGAGACCTGACGCCCTATTGGGCGCCGGCCTCCTGTTGTTGCGCACCGATCAACTCGGCCCGGGCCCGCAGGCCGGGGTCCTGAGACACGGCGGTGGCGACGGCGTTGAAGCGATCAACGGCCAGGCCAGAACCCTCGACGGCCGCCGTCAACTGGGCGCTCTGTTCCGGGGTGGCCTGACCGTTCTGGACATTGGCGGTGACGGCGCGAATCTGGGTCATGGCCTGGACGAACTGGCGTAGTTCAGTTTCGCTGACGCTGGCGGCGACCGATCCAGGAACGGGCTTCGGCGCCTTGATGGCGTTTATGCGGGCGTTGATCACCGGGCTTTCCGCTGCGGCGGTGGAGATGGCGTTGAAGCGCAGGACCTCGAGGCCCGAATCCTGAACCGCGGCCGCCATTTCGGCCTGCTGCTCCGGCGTGGGCTGGGCGCCGTTCAGGGTGTCGCTGACCGCGCGCACGCGTGTGATGGCCACGTCGTATTTGCGTAGTTCTTCGTCGGTGAAGTCTGCGGCGCTGGTGGCCGGCGCTGCGGTCGGCGCGGTCTGGCCCGAGGGCGCATAAGGGGTTTGAGCGTGTGCGCCGGCGGCGGTCAACAGGGCGGCGGCGGAGGCAAAAAGGGCGAGGCGGGGCGCGCGCATGATGCGTGGTCCTTTCCGATCTGGCGTCCACTTACGCCGTGCAAGGACGGCGACGACGCAATCACGTCATCGCTCCCCGACGGCTGTGGCGCCTATAGGAATGAAAGGAGCGGGGAGCCCGCTTAATCTAGGCTTTTGTGGTGCGATCGCCACCCTGGCGGGCTGGAGAGCCGATCAAGGATACGTTAGACGGGCGTGATCTCACCGAGGTTTGTCCGTCATGAAACGTCTCGTCATCGCCGCCCTGGCCCTCGTCGCCGTCGTTGCGCCCGCTGTCCATGTGGACGCCTGGGGCAATACGGGGCACAGGCTCATTGGCGTGGCGGCGATGCGGGCCCTGCCTGACACACTGCCCGGCTTCCTGAAGACGCCCGGCGCCATCGCCGATGTCGGGGAACTGGCCCGAGAGCCCGACCGCTGGAAGGGCGCCGGCCAGCCGCACGACCGCGAACGCGACACCGCCCACTTCGTCGACCTGGACGACAACGGCCGTGTCTTCGACCAACGCGGCATGAGCCTGGCCGAACTGCCGCGCCTGAAGTCCGAATACGACGCCGCCCTGACCAAGGCCGGGCTGGACGTCGATGACGCCGGCTATCTGCCTTACGCCATGATCGACGCCTGGCAGAATCTGGGGCGGGACTTCGCCTATTGGCGCGTGCTGAACGCCGCCGAGAAGCGTGAGACGAACATGGAGCGTCAAGCCTGGTATCGCGCCGACCGCATCCGCCGCGAGGCCTTGATCCTGCGCGACATCGGGGTGATGGGCCACTACGTCGGCGACGGATCCCAGCCCCATCACACGACGATCCACTACAACGGCTGGGGCGACTTCCCGAACCCCGAAGGCTTCACCAACTCGCGCCAGACCCACGCCCTGTTCGAAGGCGCTTTCACCAACCGCGTCGCTCGCCTGGACGCGGTCGAGGCGGCCATGCCGGCCGCCAATCTGGACGGTTTCGACGTCAAGGCCCGCACCGTCTCCTATCTGACCACGACCGTGGGAACGGTCATCCCCTTCTACCAACTGGAGAAGGCCGGCGGCTTCCGCGACAGCGACCCGCGCGGCGCCGCCTTCGTCAACGAACGTCTGGCGGCGGGCGCGGCCGAGCTGCGCGATTTCATTAGCGCCGCCTGGACCGCCTCGGGCAGCGCCTCCATCGGCTGGCCTGCCGTCAAGGTGGCCGAGGTCGAGGCTGGAACCGTTGATCCCTGGATCGCCATGGTCGGTGAAGACTGATGTCCGACGCACACCAAGTCCGCCTCGCGCAAGGCGCGACCCTCGAACGCCTGGGGCGCATCCCAGAGGCCGTGACCCTCTATCAATCCGTCGTGGCCGAGCGGCCGGAGCTGGGCGACGTCTGGTACGATCTGGGGCGGCTTCTGCGGCGCATGCGTCGTCTCGACGACGCCCTGGCCGCTTATGATCAGGCCCTGGCCCAGGGCGCGCGCGATCCGCAGGAAATCCACCTGAACCGCGCCGTCATCTTCGCCGAGGATCTGAACCGTCCCGATGCGGCCGAAACGGAGCTGAAGACCGCCCTCGCCCTGGCGCCCGCCTATGCGCCCGCCTGGCTCAACCTGGGCAATCTTCACGAGGACGCCGGGCGACGCGACGAGGCGCGACAGGCCTATGAGTCCGTCCTCGCCGTCGAACCGGGTCATGGAACGGCCCTGGCGCGTCTAGCGGGGGTGCAGACCGCCGCCACGCCCGACGATCCCATGATCGGTCGGTTGAGGTCCGCCCTCGCCACCGCGGCCGAGGGGCTGGAACAGGCGGATCTGGGGTTCGCCCTGGGGCGGATGCTCGACGCGGCGGGCGATTATGACGCCGCCTTCGACGCCTATGTGGCCGCCAACCAGGCCAGCGCCGCCCTGGCCCGGGCCAAGGGCGGTGTCTATGATCCCGCCTTAGCCGAAGCCTATGTTGATCGGCTGATCGCGGCGACCCCGGCCCCGGTGGCGGCGCTGGACGACGACGATCCCGCAGCGGCGCCGATCTTCATCTGCGGCATGTTCCGTTCGGGTTCGACCCTGGTCGAGCGCATCCTGGGCGGACACAGCGGCGTGCGCGCCGGCGGAGAGCTGGACTTGCTGCCGACCCTGGCCGCCAATGTCTTCAATCCCTTCCCCGAAGCCCTGGGCGTGTTCGACGACGCCAGCCGGCGCAAGATCCGCGACGTCTATCTGAACGCCGTGCGTGAGCGCGTGCCCGGCGTCGGCGTCGTCACGGACAAGCGGCCGGACAACATCCTCTACATCGGCCTGGCCAAGACCCTGTTCCCCAAGGCCCGGATTATCCACACCGTGCGCAATCCGATCGACAACGCCCTGTCGGTCTTCTTCCTGCACCTGTCCTATGACATGGCCTATGCGCTGGACCTGGAGCACGCGGCTCATTGGACGGCCCAGGAACGGCGGCTGGCGGCGCATTGGAAGTCGGTCTGGCCGGACGACGTGCACGAGGTCGATTACGACGACCTCGTGGCGCGGGGCGAGCCGGCCGTGCGCGATCTGGCGGCGGCCTGCGACCTGGCGTGGGAGCCGTCGGTGATGGACTTCCATCAGCGCCAGGGGCCGGTCCGCACCGCCAGCGTCTGGCAGGTGCGCGAGCCTCTGTACGCTCGTGCATCAGGGCGGTGGAAGAACTATGCGCCGCACCTGGACGATCTGCGCGCAGCTCTGGCCCGCTACGGTCTGGACGGGTAGGGAGGCGGCCATGTCCGCTTCTCCCGATTTCGCCGCCGCCGATCTAACGCCCCCCGCCGTTATCCTCGACAAGTCTCAGATGGCCGAGAACATCGGCGCTGTGGCGCGGGTGATGGCCAATTTCGGCCTGACCGACCTGCGGCTGGTCACGCCCCGCGACGGCTGGCCCCAGGAACGGGCCTGGGCCATGGCCTCGGGCGCCGACTGGGTGCTGGAGGGGGTGCGGGTGTTCGACAGCGTCGCCGAGGCCGTCGCCGACCTGAACACCGTCTTCGCCACCACCGCCCGCCCGCGCGAGACGCGCCAGCCGGTCCGCACCCCGCGCGAGGCCGGCCGCATCCTATATGACGACACCGCCTCGGGCCTGAAGACCGGCCTGTTGTTCGGCGGCGAGCGGGCGGGGCTGGAGACGACCGACATCGCCCTGTGCGCCGGCATCGTCACCATTCCCATCGACCCGAAACACCATTCGCTGAACCTGGCGCAGGCGGTGGCGATCAACGCCTATGAGTGGCGCACCCTGATCCTGGACGCCCCGCCGCCCCGCTTCCGCGACAGTGAGCCGCCGGCGTCGAACGATCTGCTGGTGGGCATGTACGAACATCTGGAGGCGGAGCTGGAGCTCGGCGGCTTCTTCTATCCGCCCGAGAAGAAGCGTTCGATGAGCCAGAACCTGCGCGTCATGCTAGGCCGGGCCGCCTTCTCCGAACAGGAGGTCGCCACCATGCGCGGCGCCATCCACGCCCTGGCCAAGGGCCGGGGTCGCGTCCTGGCCAAGCTGGCGGCCGAGCGGGCGGCGAAGATTGAGAAGCCGGAGTGATGACGTCGGAGGCTGTCGAGGCCCTGCTTCGCGAACTGTGCGTCGAGCTAGGCTTCTGTTTGCACGGTGAGGCCTATGACGTGCTTGTCGACAGTCCTCCTTCGTCTCCCGAAGCCTTCGCCCGGTCTGTGTTCGATGGCGAGGGGTTGGATTTCGCTTCGGATGCGCGATCTGGCCTGAAGCAGGCCGTCGTGGATTGCGTTGCTCGCCATATGAGCGCGAACGCATGAAGCCGCTGCTGATCTATCCGTTGGCGGCGCTGGCGGAGATCGCCGGCTGTTTCGCCTTCTGGGCCTGGCTGAAGCTGGATCGTTCGCCGCTTTGGCTGGCGCCGGGCGTGGTCAGCCTGATCGCCTTCGCCGGACTGCTGACCCTGGTCCCCAGCGACGCGGCCGGCCGGGCCTTCGCCGCCTATGGCGGGGTCTATATCTGCGCCTCCCTGGTCTGGATGGCGGTGGTCGAGAAGACGACGCCGGATCGCTGGGACCTGATCGGCGGCGCGGTGTGCTTGATCGGGGCGGGGATCATCCTGTTCGGGCCGAGGGCCTGACTCGCCCCCTTTCCTTTCGTCATCCCGCTCCCAGCAGATCCGACCAGCGCCAGCTGCCCTTGCCCAGGGCGATGCGCGCGCCGTCGGCGCCGTCCTCCAGCTTCAGGACGGCGAGGCCGGTCATTCGCTGGTTCTTGCACTCGGCCGGAGCGAAGGCGACTTCCAGGGCGATGGCCTGGCGCACGCCGGCCAGGCCCTTGCCCGACTGGTTGCGGCTTTGCAGCCAGTCGCCGTCCCAGACCAGCATGGCCCGGCCCGAGGCGTTCATCTCGTGGCTGGCGGAGATGACGGCGCGGCGCACGGCGGCGTCGTCGCGCACCGCGTCCTGAACCCAGCGCACCATGTCGCAGGAGCCGCCGCCCGAACCGGGGCCTGATCCCGTTCCTCCGGTGCCGCCGCTTCCGCCAACCCCGTTTCCTCCGCCGCCGCCTGGTCCCGCGCCGACCGTCATTGCGCCCGCCAGCTGGGCCGCGCCCAGCAAGGGCAGGGGCGGTCCCGGCGGCGCGGGGGCGGCGGGCAGGGGCTCCACGTCGGGCGGAAGCCGGTCCACCACCAGGCGTGGCCGCGCCGCCGCGACGGCGGGCGGCGCGCGTCGCGGGGCAGGCTTGGCCGGAGCGGGGCTCTCTTCCGCTGCGGCCGGGGCGTCCGGCGTGGGCGAAGGGGCGGGTGCGGGGACACGCGCTGGCGGAGGCGGCGGAGGGGGCGCGGCGAGTTCGACCAGGATCGCCGGTTCCGGCGTCGGCAAGGTCGGCGTCTCAGGCTGGACGGCGGTCATCATCAGCACCAGGGCCGCGTGTCCGACCAGCACCGGCGCGATCGCCAGCGCCCGTCGCCGCGTCGCTGCGGCGCTCAATCGCCTATCCGTGATGTGGTGTGAGACGCCGTTCGCATGGTCATCCGCGACGAACCCCTGTAAAAAATCACGACCACCTGTTGAAAACATCTGGTCGCGTCAGGAACGTGGCATGAGCCCGAATACAACCGGCCGCTGCTCAAGATCATAAATAGATTGGGGTGTCCGCCATACGGCGCAGCCTGCTGGCGGGCCAACGTCCTGGCTCGCGCTCTGGTTCCGATCTGCCGCAATATTTGTGCGAAACAGGGGCTCATATAACGGCTAAGCTGACATTTTACCGCCCAAAGCTCGTCATTACTCCGCCTTCCCTCCTACCGCAGTTTCATCTGGCGCATGGAACTGGGCGTGGCGCCCCCAGCAAGAAGGAGACATGAACTTGAGCAGATCGAAACTCAGGACGGCGGTCCTAGGCGGCGCCCTTATCGCCCTCGGCTTCGCGGCCAGCGGCTGCGCCAGCCATCGTTTCGTGCGTGATCAGGTCGAGGTGGTGGATACGCGTGTGACCGGCGTTGAAGGCACGGCGGGCCAGGCCCTCCAACGCGCCAACGACGCGCACAAGCTGGCGGAAGGCAAGTTCCTCTATCAGGTCGTCCTGTCGGACGACTCCGTGAAATTCCCCACCGACGCGGCGGCCCTGTCGCCCGAAGCCGAGCAACGCCTGGCCCAGTTCGCCCAGCGTCTGCAGGGCGAGAACAAGAACGTCTATCTGGAAATCCAGGGTTATACGGACGCGACCGGCACCCCCGAGCATAACGACCAGCTGGGCGAGCAACGCGCCGAGGCCGTGCGTCGCTTCCTGAACCGTCAGGGCGTCGCCCTGAACCGGATGGCGACCATCTCCTATGGTCAGGAGCAGCCGGTGGCCTCGAACGACACGCCGGAAGGCCGTTCGCAGAACCGTCGCGTGACTATCGTCGTCCTCGCCTAACCGGCGCGACGGCCAGAGACCGGCGGCCGCTTCGCAGCGGCCGCCGTTTTAGTGTCTAAAAGCCGTCGAAGAAGGCGGGCACGGCCTGGGTCGCGGGGCCATAGACGCCCTGGTCGAACAGGCGCGCGCCTTGCGTCGGCTCCAGATTGATCTCCACCGTCCGCGCCCCCGCGTATCGCGCCGACTGGACGAATCCCGCCGCCGGATAGACCGCGCCCGAGGTGCCGATGGAGACGAACAGGTCGCAAGCCTCCAGCGCCGCCTCGATCCGATCCATGGCCAGCGGCGTCTCCCCGAACCAGACGATGTGCGGCCGCATCCGTCCCAGCGGATGATGCGGCGAAGGCTCGTCCGCCGTCATCTCGCCGGTCCAGTCCATCACCACGCCCGACCAGGTGCAGCGACCTTTGAGCAGTTCGCCGTGCATATGGATCAGTTCGAACCCCTCCGCCGGCGGGGTATCGGCGTGCGCCCGGTCGTGCAGATCATCCACGTTCTGCGTCACCAGCAGGAAATCCCCCTCCCACCGCCCCGCCAACTCGGCCAGGGCGACATGCGCCGCATTGGGCCGCACCTGCGCCAACTGCCGCCGCCGCTGATTGTAGAAGTCCTGCACCAGGGCCGGGTTCGCCGCATAGCCCTCCGGCGTCGCCACATCCTCCACCCGATGCCCGCACCACAGACCGTCGTCCGCGCGGAACGTGGGCACGCCGCTCTCGGCCGATATGCCGGCGCCGGTCAAGACGACGAGGTTTCTGTGTGACATAGCGGCTTCATACCATCCTGCGCCTGCCCTAGAAGAGGATCGAATCGTTCAGGAGCCCCCGTCATGAAGACCCGCGCCGCCGTCGCCTTCGAAGCCAAACGCCCGCTCGAGATCGTCGAGGTCGATCTGGAGGGGCCGCGCGCCGGCGAGGTCCTGATCGAGATCAAGGCCACCGGCATCTGCCACACCGACGCCTATACGCTGGACGGTCTGGACTCCGAGGGGATCTTCCCGTCGATCCTGGGCCATGAGGGCGCGGGCGTGGTGGTCGAGGTCGGGCCGGGCGTGACCTCGGTCGCCGTCGGCGACCACGTCATCCCGCTGTACACGCCCGAGTGCCGCCAGTGTAAGTCGTGCCTGTCGCGCAAGACCAACCTCTGCACCTCGATCCGCGCCACCCAGGGCAAGGGTCTGATGCCTGACGGCACCAGCCGCTTCAGCTACAAGGGGCAGGCCATCGCCCACTATATGGGCTGCTCGACCTTCTCCAACTACACCGTCCTGCCCGAGATCGCGGTCGCCAAGATCCGCAAGGACGCCCCGTTCGACAAGGCCTGCTACGTCGGCTGCGGCGTGACGACCGGCGTCGGCGCCGTGGTCAACACCGCCAAGGTCGAGCCGGGGGCCAACGCCGTGGTCTTCGGCCTGGGCGGCATCGGCCTGAACGTCATCCAGGGGCTTAAGATGGTCGTCGCCGACATGATCGTCGGCGTGGACATCAACCCCGACAAGGAAGAATGGGGCCGACGCTTCGGCATGACCCATTTCGTCAATCCGAAGGACGTCTCGGACGTCGTCGCCCATCTGGTCGAACTGACCGGCGGCGGCGCCGACTATACCTTCGACTGCACCGGCAACACGGTCGTCATGCGCCAGGCGCTGGAAGCCTGCCATCGCGGCTGGGGCGAGAGCATTGTCATCGGCGTGGCCGAATCCGGCAAGGAGATCGCTACTCGCCCGTTCCAACTGGTCACGGGGCGGGTGTGGCGGGGAAGCGCCTTCGGCGGCGCGCGGGGCCGCACCGACACGCCGCGCATCGTCGACTGGTACATGGACGGCAAGATCGAGATCGACCCGATGATCACCCACACCTTCCCGCTGGAGGACATCAACAAGGCCTTCGACCTGATGCACGCGGGCGAGAGCATTCGTAGCGTGGTGGTGTTCTAGGAGTGTCGGGATGACGGCGGCGTGGGTCACGGGGCTGAACCATCTGACGTTCTCCGTCAGCGATCTGGACCGTTCCGTCGTCTTCTATCGCGACCTGCTGGGTTTCGAGCTGAGGGCGGTCTGGGCGACGGGCGCCTACCTGGAAGCGGGAAGTCTGTGGCTATGCCTGTCTCTTGATGAGGCTGCGCGACGGGAGCCGCATCCGGACTACACTCACGCCGCCTTCAGTGTGGACGCAGCCGCATTTGAGGCGCTGTCGGCGCGAGTACGGACGGCTGCGGCGATCTGGAAGGACAATCGCAGCGAAGGCGCGTCACTGTACTTCCTCGATCCGGATGGTCATCGGCTCGAGCTGCATGTCGGCGATCTCGAGAGCCGCCTGGCGGATTATCGTAATCGGCCCGAGATCGGCGTGACGGTCGGTTAGTGTAAGACAAAGCGCTCCCCTTTATGGATGGGGAAACAGAGGGAGGGAACCATGTTTACCCACATCACCGTCGGCGCCAACGACATCGAGGCGTCACGCCGGTTCTATGACGCCGCCCTCGGCGCCTTGGGACTGGATCCGGCTCAGGGCCCTGATCCAAAGGGCCGCTACTGGTGGCGCACCGCCCACGGCGCCTTCGCCGTGGGCAAGCCGATCGACGGCGAGCCGGCCTGCCACGCCAACGGCGGCACCATCGGTTTTGCGGCCAAGGATACGGCGGCGGTCGACGCCTTCCACGCCGCAGGCGTCGAGGCCGGCGGGACCACGATCGAAGATCCGCCCGGCCTGCGCCAGGGCGCGTTCGGCAAACTGTACCTTGCCTATCTGCGCGATCCCTCGGGCAACAAGATCTGCGCCGTCCATCGGGTGGTCGACTGATGCAGACCGTAAAGACCCACATCGTCCATGGCGGAACCCTGCGCTATCTGAAGCACGACAGCGCGACCACGGGTACGCCGATGACCCTGTCGGTCTTCGTTCCGGGCGGGGAGGGGCCGTTCCCGGTGCTGATCTGGCTGTCGGGCCTGACCTGCACCGAGGACAACTTCACCACCAAGGCCGGCGCCTACCGCGCCGCCGCCGAGCATGGCGTCATCATCGTCGCGCCCGACACCTCTCCGCGTGGGCCCGATCTTGAGGGAAGGGGGGTGGCGGACGATCCGGCCTATGACCTGGGCCAGGGCGCTGGCTTCTATGTCGATGCGACCCAGGCGCCCTGGGCGCCGCACTTTCGCATGGAGTCCTATGTCTCGGACGAACTGATCCCCCTGATCGATGCGGAGTTCCCGACTACCGGCGTCCGGTCGATCTCGGGCCATTCGATGGGCGGACACGGCGCCCTGACCGTGGCGCTGAACCATCCGACCCTGTTCCGTTCGGTCTCGGCCTTCGCCCCCATCTGCTCGCCAACCCGCTGCCCCTGGGGCGAAAAGGCCTTCACCGCCTACCTGGGTCACGACCGCGCCGCTTGGGATTCTTACGACGCCGCCAGGCTGATCGAGGCCGGCGCGGCCAAGAACGTCTATGACGACATCCTGATCGACCAGGGCGACGCCGACAGCTTCCTGACCGACCAGCTCAAGCCCGAACTGCTCCAGGCCGCCGCCGACGCAGCAGGCCAGAAGGTCACTATCCGGCTGCAGCCCGGCTACGACCACTCCTACTTCTTCATGACCAGCTTTATCGCCGACCACATCGCCTTTCACGCCGAACGGTTGAAGGCCTGACGCGATGGTGCGGGTCGGCTCGGTCCTGATGTTGGGGTTGCTTGTGGCCCTAAACGCCTCTTCGACCGCAGCCCAGGAGCAGGTTGGCGATCTCGACTGGCGTCCGCAGATCGTTGCGCCGGCCTATACAGCCGATGGGCCGCTGATCCGCATCGACGAAGGGCATGGGAGCCTTCAGACCATCGATGGCCGCTATGCCGGGTTTGCCGCTCTCATGCGGGCCGACGGTTATCGGGTAGACGCCGGACGGGGGCGACTGGACGCCGCTGGCGCCCTGGATGACGTCACGGTTCTGGTGATCGCCAACGCCGCCAGTCCCGAGAACGGCTCTCGCGTCTCCGCCTTTGACGAGGCCGAGATCGAAGCCCTGGCGGGGTGGGTCGAACGTGGCGGTTCGCTACTGCTGGCGGTAGATCATGCGCCGCATGGGACGGCGGCCGAGGCGCTGGGCGCGCGGTTCGGCGTCACGATGGGCAAGGGCTACGCCTTTCAATCGTCTCGCCACGACGTCACCTCGAATCTGATCTTTCCACGACAAGCGTTGGGGGACCACCCGATCATCGCCGGTCGTGAAGGCGGAGAGGGCGTGCAGGTCGTCAAGACCTTCACCGGCCAGTCGTTAAAGGGGCCGGAAGGATCGACAGTTTTGCTGGCGATGAGCGACGACGCGTTCGAAGCGCCGGATCTGGCGACCCTTCAGATCATTCGGCAGCGTCTGCGCGCGGGCGAGGATGTGGGTGTCGTGACTGCGGAGCTCGCGCGGCTCGCCCTGCCGGCCCAGGGGCTCGCGTTTCCGTTCGGTCAGGGCAGGGTCGTAGTGCTGGGTGAGGCCGGCATGCTGACGGCCCAGATCGTGCGCTTTTCCGATCAGCCGAGCCGCGAACCCTCTCGCTTCGGCCTGAACACCGATGGTCATGACGACCAGCAGTTCGCATTGAACCTTATGCACTGGCTGTCGCGTCTCATCCCCTGATGCTAGAGGGGCGCGATGAGCGCTTCTGATCCATACGAGCCGATGTTTTCCGCCCTGTGCCGCGAGGTGGGCTATTGCCTGCACGAAAAGGGGCAGAAGCGCGTGATTGCAGCTCTGCCGAACGGCCTGGACGCCGCTGTGCGCGCCGTCTTCGCTGCAGAGGGAGTGGACGAGCCCAATGCGCCGGGTGACGTCAAGCGCGCCGTGCGCGAATGCCTAAAGGCGAACTTGCCGGCTTGAGCTGATCGCTTCAGGGCGTCGGCACGACCTCGGTCGTGGTTCCCGACGGCGTCGTGATGGTGCGGGTGGTGACGGGCTTCTCGCCTGGCTCTTCGACCGTCGTCGTTGTTGAGGACCAGACAGTGTGACTGATCCTGCAGGTCCTACCGCCATAGCTGTCTATGCCGATCGCAGGGTCTTGAACGCAGGTCGGTTGTTGGCTGGCCAGATCCGACGCCGCTTGGTCAAGCGCGTGGAAACCGGAGCAACCGCCTGTAGAAGCGGCCAGCGTCAGCACGGCGAAAATCTTCTGATGGATCATGAAGGTCTCCGATTGTGGGGTGAACAATCGCGTGCCGTGTCAGGGATTGCAAATGGCCAAGCTGAACAAAACGCTATAAATTCGCTTGGGTCAGACGCGACAGCCCCTAAATGAGGGTTAGATCAAACCGTCTTCAGGAGACAGACATGGCCTTCACCCTGCCCCCGCTGCCCTACGCCTATGACGCGCTGGAGCCGGCCATCGACAAGGAGACGATGACCTTCCACCACGACAAGCACCACCAGACCTATGTCGATAACCTGAACAAGGCGGTCGATGCGGACGCGGACCTGCAAGGCAAGTCGTTGGAGGAAATCTTCACCAGCATCTCCACCGCGCCCAAGGCCGTGCGCAACAACGGCGGCGGTCACTGGAACCACAGCCTGTTCTGGGAACTGCTGGCTCCCGTCGATCAAGCTGGCCAGCCTTCGGCCGAACTCGCCGCCGCTATCGACAGCGACCTGGGCGGCATGGACAAGTTCAAGGAAGACTTCAACGCCGCCGGCGCCGCCCAGTTCGGCTCGGGTTGGGCCTGGCTGATCGTCCAGAGCGGCAAGCTGAAGATCACCTCCACGCCGAACCAGGACAATCCGCTGATGGATGTCGTGGAAGAGCGCGGCGAGGTCGTCCTGGGCGCCGACGTCTGGGAACACGCCTATTATCTGAAATACCAGAACCGGCGCGCCGACTACCTGAAGTCCTTCTGGTCGGTGGTGAACTGGAACAAGGTCAACGAGCTGTACGCCGCCGCCGTCTAACGCCAGGCGAAAGCAATAAGACGACGCCCGCCGGAACCTCCGGCGGGCGTTTTCGATTCTGCTTGCACACAGGAGTGAAGCAATGCGGATTCTTATGGCGACGGCGGCCGTGACGGCCCTGGCCCTGGCGGCCTGCTCCCCGGCGGCGAATGATCAAAAGTCGGGCGAGCCTGCCTCGCCGAACCCGACCTCGACGGTCGCTGCTCCAGCGGAAAAGCCGGTCTATCGGTTCAAGATCGGCGCCCTGGACGCCATCGCCCTGTTCGACGGCGAGAACCCCGTGCCGAACGATAACAAGGTCTTCGGCGTGGGCCTGACGCCCCAGGCCGTCGCCGCCCCCCTGACCGCCGCAGGACAACCAGCCGATCCCATCATGCTGGAGATCCATCCGCTGCTGGTGCGGAACGGCGCCCGGACCATGCTGTTCGACACCGGACTGGGGGCCGGCAAGGGCCAGCTGATGCAGAGCCTGCAGACGGCCGGCGTCGATCCCGCCAGCATCACTGACGTGATGATCTCGCATGGCCACCCTGACCATGTGGGCGGTCTGGTCGCCGACGGCGCCTTGGCCTTCCCCAACGCCGCGATACGGATGTCGGAGGCCGAATGGACGTCGATCCGCGCCAATCCCGAGATGGCGGACCTGGTTCGCGTGATCACGCCCAAGGTCCAGGCCTTCCGTCCGGGCGACGAGGTCGCGCCGGGCGTGGAGGCCCAGGACACGGCCGGTCATACGCCGGGTCACGTCGCCTATCTGATCGCCGACGGCCAGAACCAGCTGCTGTATACGGGCGACCTGATGCACCACTGGGTCCTGTCGGTCGAGCATCCGGACTGGACCGTCGGCTATGACGACGATGCGGCGGCGGGCAAGAAGGCGCGTCTGGATGAAATCACGGCGCTGAGGGCGTCGGGAGCCCATATCTACGCCTATCATTTCCCCTTCCCGGGGCTGGGGAAGATCCAGACCCGCGAAGGCCGGGCGGTCTTCATCACCGAGGCGCAGCCCGCGACCTGATCGCTCCCTGGCGGTGAGACCTAGCTCGAAAGCCGCGATCTTTCGAGCATGCGTTCGGCGTGATGCTGGCGCAGGGTCCGCCGCTGGCGCAGCAATTCGTGAATCCCGTCGGCGAGATCCAGCAGTTGGCTATCGGACAAGGGCTCGACCAGGTCGATCAGTCTGCGCTTCAACGCTTCAAACCCGTCGGTCGACAGGCCGGCTGCCTTGATGACGGATTGCGTCATTTCATCCTCCATGATGGGATCACGACAGGCTCCACCGACGAGGAGAAAGCCTGCAACCGTGCGCGAGTTCCTGACCATCGTGCTTAACGGCCCGCACGGCTTGACTCCGGGGGCCTGTGTGGCGATAAGCGCCGCCTTCCACGTTTCCGGTTCGCCGGACGCGGGGATTGATGACGGAAGATGCGTGGACCGCCGTTGAGATCGCATTCCCAATCGAGGGGATGCCGGGCCGTATCGTCGAAAAGAGAATAGAATGTCCAAGCGCCACAGCGCCAAATACAAGATCGACCGGGCCATGGGTGAGAACCTGTGGGGCCGCGCCAAGTCGCCGGTCAACAAGCGTTCTTACGGTCCCGGCCAGCACGGTCAGCGTCGCAAGTCGAAGGTTTCGGACTTCGGTCTGCAACTGAAGGCCAAGCAGAAGCTGAAGGGCTACTACGGCAACATCACCGAGAAGCAGTTCGCCAAGACCTATGACGAAGCTGCGCGCCGTAAGGGCAACACCTCGGAAAACCTGATCGGCCTGCTGGAATCGCGTCTGGACGCCATCGTCTACCGCGCCAAGTTCGTCCCGACCGTCTGGGCGGCTCGCCAGTTCGTCAGCCACGGCCACGTCCTGGTCAACGGCAAGAAGGTCGACATCTCTTCCTACCGCGTGAAGCCGGAAGACGTCGTCACCGTGAAGGAAAAGTCGCGCAACATGGCTCTGGTGCTCGAAGCCCAGCAGTCGTCGGAACGTGACGTGCCGGACTATCTGGAACTGTCGGATCGTTCGTTCTCGGTCCGCTACGTCCGCGTGCCGGAACTGACCGACGTGCCGTACGCCGTGAAGATGGAACCGAACCTGGTCGTCGAATACTACGCGTCCTAAGCCAGTTCGTTTTCGACGACGCCCCGGGGCGCTCGTCGTCAAGGACCAGAAGTCCAAAGGGCCTCGAATTCGTTCGGGGCCCTTTGTCTTTCGGCCTGTTCCCTTTCTGAGCGAACAGGCGCATTTTCGAACCGTTCAGGGTTCGGCACAGCAGGGAAGGCCGCAATATGACGCGCGCCGTCTTCAAACACCTCGCCATCGTCACGACAGCCGCGCTTGTATCGGCCTGTGCGGGCGGCGCCGACGCGCCCAGTGTATCGACCGTCGGAATGCCGGGGGCGTTGGAGCCGATCCACGCCGCCGCCTTCACCAAGGACGCGGCCGTCTTTTGGGTCAGCTCCAACGGCTGCACGCATAAGGAAGACCTGATCCCCATCGTCAGCATCAAGGGCGCCGACGCGATCATCACGCTGCGGCGCATCGACGAGGACACCTGCAAGGAACCTCTGGTCGATGGTGTCGAACTGAAATGGTCGTTCGAGGAACTGGGGCTGGCGCCCGGTTCGCCGGTCAGCGTCAATAACCCCTATCAGCTGCCCCAGACCTGACGACTAGACCTGACAGCCCGCACCGGTCCTTGGCCTTAGCGGCCGTAGCCCGGCCAGTGCCCCTTGCCGGCGCGTTCGTACTGGGGCGGCAGGCCTTCGTCATGACCCAGCGCCACGGCGGCGTGGTGGCCCCAGTTGGGGTCGTCCAAGGCGGCGCGAGCGATGGCGACGATGTCCGCCTGTCCCGAGACGATGATGTCCTCGGCCTGTTGAGGATCGATGATCATGCCCACCGCCATGACCGTCGCTTCGGGCACGGCCCTTTTGACGGCTTCGGCGAAGCGGACCTGATAGCCCAGCTCTGAGCCCGGGATGTTGGCGCGCGCGACGTTGCCGCCCGACGTCAGGTGCAGATAGTCGTAGCCCATCTCGTGCAAGGCGCGACCAAAGGCGATGACCTCGTCCAGCGCCACCCCGCCCTCGACCCAGTCCGAGCCGTTGAAGCGGGCGCCCAGAGCCTTGGTTCGGGGCCAGGCGTCACGCAGAGCCTGGGCGACACGCAGCGGGAACCGCACTCGCGCCTCTGCGGAACCGCCGTAGGCGTCTGTGCGACGGTTCGACAGCGGCGACAGGAATTCGCTCAGCAGATAGCCGTGCGCGGCATGGAGTTCGACCAGATCGAACCCCGCGCGATCCGCGCGGCGCGCGGCGTCCTCGAAAGCGGCGACGACGCGGTCCATATCGGCCTCGGTCATCTCCGTCGGCGTATGCCAGTCGTCGCGGAAAGGCAGGGCGGACGGGCCGAAGGTCTGCCAGGCGCCCTCCTCGGCGGTCAGGGCGCGGCCGCCCTTCCAGGGGGCCGAGGTCGAAGCCTTGCGGCCGGCATGGCCCAGCTGGATCCCGACCGGCGTCTCGGAATAGGTGCGCAGACCCTTGAGAATGTCGGCCAGGACGGCTTCCTGCGCGTCGTTCCAAAGGCCAAGATCATCCGGAGTAATGCGGCCCGCCGCCTCGACCCCGGTGGCCTCCAATATGACCAGCCCCGCGCCGGACAGGGCCAAGCGGCCGAGGTGTTGAATATGCCAGGGCTGCGCTACGCCATCGACGGCCGAGTACTGACACATCGGCGCGATGGCGATGCGGTTCTTCAGCGTCAGGGGGCCGATGCTGCGAGGCGAGAAGAGCTGGCTCATAGAGAAGCGTCCGATGGGAGGGGGACGGTAGCTATGCCTGTTGCGGTCCTGTTCAAGGACTGACCTTTCCGATTGTTCACCTGGCTTGCTGAAAATTCACGTGCCTGTACGCCCGCCACGCGTCACAAAAGCCTCAAGCTTCATTAGGGGATCACACCAATGCTTCGTCTCGCTCTCGCCATCGCCATCGCCGCCCCGCTGCTGTCGGGCTGCATCATCGTCTCGACCGAAAAGCCCACCACGCGGGTGATCACGGCGCCGGCCTCGGACCAGTGATGCGCGGCGCCCTCAAAATACTGGCGGTGGCGGCCCTCGCCGCGCCGTTGCTGTCGGCCTGCGTCATCTATGACAACACCGCCGGCGAAAACGTCTCGGTAAACGTCACGCGCAATGACGCACCGCCGGCCGAGGCCATTCGCGAAGCTCGCTTTGTCGACGGCGCCCTGGTCGCCCGGGTCGATTCCAACGGCTGCACCCAGGCGTCGGATTTCGAGGTTTCTGTGGCGGAGAATTCCCCCACCGAGATCACCCTGCGTCGCACCAAGCCGGATCTGTGCAAGGCCCTAGTTCCTGACGGCGTCGAGCTGCGGTGGACCTATGCCGATCTCGGCCTGGAGCTCGGCGCGCCGGCGCGGATAGTCAATCCGCTGAAGTAGTGCTGAACACCGCCGCCATGTCGGGCGGGATACGCAGCGGCCTGAGGGTCGCGGCGTCGACCAGACACCATTCGGAGACGCCCTGGGCGCAGACGCGGCCCTGGGCGTCCTCGATCCGGACATAGCGGTTGAAACGCGGTCCCTGGGGGTCGCCCACCCAGGTCCGAGCAACGACGCCCGTCGCGTCGGGCTCGATGGCGCGCAGGTAGTCGATCTCGTGGCGCAGAGCGACCCAGGAACATCTGGCGCGGGTCGCCTCGTCGAAGCGGGCCGTCCAGTGGGCTGTGCCTACGTCCTGAAGCCAGCCGACATAGACGACGTTGTTGACGTGACCGTTGGCGTCGATGTGCTCGGGGCGAACCTCGAGCGGAACGAGAAAGACCTCGCGGTCTTCGCGTGGCGTCAGGACCGGGCGAGCCATCAGGCTTCGCCGAGCGGCACGCCCTTTTCGGCCATCAGGGCCTGAAGCTCGCCAGCCTGGAACATCTCGCGAATGATGTCCGATCCGCCGACGAACTCGCCCTTTACATACAGCTGAGGGATCGTGGGCCAGTCGGTGAAGGCCTTGATGCCTTCGCGCAGGGCTTCGTCCTGCAGCACGTCGACACCCACGAAGGACGCCCCGACGTGGTCGAGGATCTGGACCGCCAGGGAAGAGAAGCCGCAGCGCGGCTGGTCCGGCGTGCCCTTCATGAAAAGTACGACGTCATTCTGGGCGACGGTGCCGCCGATGAAGGCGTGAACGGGATCTGCGGAAACGGTGTCGGTCACGGGAGAGGCCTTTCGTGAAGGTCGTCAGCTAGGGAGAGCCGGCGGCCGGGTCAAGGCGTGGTTGTGTCGATCAGGCAAGATCAGGCGGCGGCTGAGGCCGTGACCCGGCCCATCTCGATCTGTGCGGCAAGCCCCGGCGGCAGGTCGCGTTCCGGCGTGGCGGCCAGCATATCCAGCCGTTCCGTGTCGTTGGCCCGGACGATCACGCTCGAGATCGTCGGATCGGTCAGCACATAGCTGAGACAGATCGCCTCGGCCGGCCAGTTGGGCGTGCGGTAAAGGAAGCCGAAGGCGTCGGCCTGGCGCGATTGGGGCGGACGTTTCGGAGCGCCGCCCAGGCCGAAGAAACCCTTCTTCAAGGTAGTCTGGGGGCCGCGCGGCTTGGCGCGCCGGTCGGTGAAATAGTCATAGGCGAAGACCGCCATGTCCTGTTCGCGGGCGGCCCGCACACGGTTGCGAAGCTTCCAGTCGGCATTGATGTCGAAAGGCGTCAGCAGGACGTCGAAGGCGCCGGTCGAGACATAGGTGTCCATCACATCGCCGCCGCCCGCCACGCCCAGCAGCTTGATGCGGCCGGTGGCGCGAAGGGCCTTCAGTGCGTTCAGCGATGATTGCGGCAGTTCGTGCTCGCCCGGCTCATGCAGGACAGCGACGTCGATCCAGCCCAGGCCGGAGAAGTGCAGCGCTCGGTCGATGGCGGCCGTCATGCCCTCGGCCGAAAAGTCGCGTGTCCCCTCGCGATCCGCTCCGAACCCCAGGGTAAGGC
Organism: Brevundimonas sp.; assembly: GCA_046314055.1. GTDB lineage: Bacteria > Pseudomonadota > Alphaproteobacteria > Caulobacterales > Caulobacteraceae > Brevundimonas. Next base: position 1,410 of record JBKBXN010000013.1, on the reverse strand, counting down.
CGACGCAGACCAGCTTGCGATCGACATGGGTCAGGGCCTCGCCCAGCACCTCGGCGACGACCGGGTCGGCCGTCTCCAGCCGGTAGGAGTTCACTCCGGCTTCGAGGGCGGAATACAGCAGGTTCAGCGCGGCTTCGCGACCGCGCGCCAGACTATCCAGGCCGAAGCTCAGCGTCAGGTTGGAGATGGCGGCGCCGGACACGCCGAAGGGGCGATAGCGCATGGTCTCAGCCCTCCCTGGGCGGTGCGGCGGTTTCCAGCGCTAGGGCGTGCAGTTCCCCCCCCATCTGTCCTTTCAGCGCCGCATAAACCAGCTGGTGCTGGCGTACGCGCGGCATGCCTTCGAACGCGCTTGAGACGATGCGGGCGCGATAGTGGTCGCCGTCTCCGGCCAGATCGTCGATGGCGATCTCGGCGTCGGGAAAGGCGTCGACCAGATGCTGGCGCAGCGTTTCGACGGACATGGGCATGGGCGGGCTCTCGATCGTTCCCGGCGAGAATGCCTGATAAACCTTAATGCCGGACTACGCCTTTTCTTGTCCGGCGGTTGTCGTACGCTCGAACAACTGGACAGGATGGTCTTTGTAGGTCGCGGTGACGTAGGGACGGAAGCCGACCCGCGCCGCCAGCTTCAATGAGGGCAGGTTTTCCGGTGCGATCATGCACACCGTGCGTGGGACCGCTAGCGTCTCATCCACCCAAGACAGGACAGCCGACAGCGCTTCCGCAGCATAGCCCATGCCATGAAAGGCGGGGGCCACGCCCCAACCCAATTCCGGGGCGTTGAACGGCGGATCCAGGTCCCGACGATAATCGAACACGCCGACGCTGCCCACATAGTGGCCTGCGTCCTTCAATCGAACGGCCCAGTTGCCGTAGCCCATCGTCGCCCAGTGGCCCACGTCGCGCAGCAGGCGGAACCAGACTTCTTCCTCCGACAGGGCGCGGCCCATGATGTGGCGGGTGAAGTCTGGGTTCGACCAGAGGGCCAGCAGGTCGTCGAAGTCGGTTACGTTTACCGGCGCCAGCACCAGTCTCTCGGTCTTCAAAATCGCAGCGTTCACATCAGGCCCAGTTGCTTGAAGCTGGCCACCCCTTCGCGGCCGACGACCAGATGGTCGTGAACCTCGACGTTAAGGGTTCGGCCGGCCTGTACAACCTGTTTGGTGATCTCGATATCGGCGCGGCTGGGTGTCGGATCGCCCGACGGATGGTTGTGGACCAGGATCAGGGCGCTGGCCGACAGCTCCAGCGCGCGCCGCACCACCTCGCGCGGATAGACCGGCGCATGATCGACCGTGCCCCGGTTCTGTATTTCGTCCAGGATCAGCTGGTTCTTCTTGTCTAGGTACAGCACCCGGAGTTGCTCGCGGGGCTCGTGCTGAAGCGCGACGCGGACATAGGCCAGAA
>JBKBXN010000012.1:0-28837 GCA_046314055.1 Brevundimonas sp. | reverse complement strand
CCTTGGTCAGGGCGGTGACGCTGTCGTCATTGGCCTTGTGCATCTGGTCCAGGTTCAGCTTGGGCTGGACCTCGATGCCGATCTTGGCGAATTCGCTGTTGGCGGCGTTCCACATTTCCGACGCGTGGAGCAGGGCCTTGGACGGCATGCAGCCGACGTTCAGGCAGGTGCCGCCCAGGGTGGCGCGCATCTCGACACAGGCGACCTTCAGGCCCAGCTGGCCGGCGCGGATCGCGGCGTTATAGCCGCCGGGGCCCCCGCCGATGATGACGACGTCGTAGGGAGCGGTGGCTTCGGCCATGATATCCTCTGGTCTTCTGGCGCGTGGGGGCAGGCGGGCGGACACTAGCGCCGACCCGGCAAGGGTCAACCGCCGCGCATCATATGGGGCCTTGGAATCGACCTTTGCAGGGGGCGGCGGCGCTCAGGACGCGGTTTCTGCCGCCGTTTCGTCCGTGGAAGGCCGGTTTTCGACACGCTCTCCATCGGCGCCGCGCTCCGACGGCAGGGTGACGGAGACTTCCGCCCCTTCGCCCGGGGTGCTGTCGATGGCCAAGGCGCCTTCGGACTGCCGCGCAAAGGCGAAGGCCTGCGACAGGCCCAGGCCCGCAGCGTCGGGGCGGGTGGTGAAGAAGGGCTCGGCCGCGCGCCTCAGGGTGTCGGCGTCCATGCCCGGGCCGGAATCGCGCACGCTCAGCTTCAGGCCGCCGTCCGGAAGGACCGCCAGACGAACCGCGACCGAACCCGCGCCGTTCGAGGCTTCGACCGCGTTCCGGGTCAGGGCCAGAACCGCACCCTCGAAAGCCGCGGGATCGATCAAGGCGAAGGCGGGCTGGGCCGGCGTCTCGATCATCAGATCGATGGCCGATCCCGCCAGCATGCGCAGCTTGGTCTCCAGCCCCGACAGCAGGACGCCGATGTCCAGCCGCTGCAGATTGGTCCGGTCCTCGTCCTGGGAGAAGGCGCTCAGACGCCGGGTCAGGCGTTCGCCGCGCTGACCGGCGGCCAGGGCGGCCTGGCCCAGTCGACGGACGCGCTCGGGCTCGTCGACGTGGCGCAGCATCAGGTCGAGGGCCGAGGTCATGACCCCCAGCAGGGCGTTGAAATCATGCGTCACGCCGCCGGCCAGACGCCCGACATTGGCCATGCGGCGCTCGGCCTCCAGTTCGGCGCGGACCCTGCGTTTGGCCTCTTCCGCCTGCGCCATCGTGTCCAGCAGGGCCTGGTTGTGGGCCGTCAGGATCTCGCGTTCGCGCTGCGCGAAATCGGCCTGGGCCGCCTGAATCGCGGAGGCCACGGGATCGGAGTCGTCCGGGGCGTCCTCGACTTCCAACGCCAAGTCGCCCTGGGCCTCTGCCAAGCCGACAACTGGTTGTGCGGTCGAGGCCTCCACCATGGGGGCGCCGGCCAGAAGGATGGCGTCCGGCCGGTCGGTCTCGTCGGTCAGCGTCAGCAGGGTCCAGCGGATGCCCGCGCCGTCGGCGTCGACCGTCTCGATCGGCGCCGGGCTCTCGTCCTCGATGGACAGGGCGGCGCGCAGGGCCTGGCGGCCTTCGGTGCGTCGGTCCAGCGGCAGGAACAGGTCGGCGAAGTCGGATCCCGTCACGCCTTCGCCGCGACCCAGCATGACCAGGGCGGTGCGGTTGGCCTGGCGGATGCGGCCTTCGGTATCGACCACGACCAGGGCGCTGGACGCGGCGTCGAACACCCGGTCGGCCAGGCTGACGCGGCCCGGCGGCGGCGGGGGCGGCGGCGCGGGCTCGATGGCCGGAGTGGTCAGGACATCGGTTTCGACGATGGCCGCAATAGAGCCGGTGATCTGACCCCGATCATTCTCGATCGGCATGGCGGTGACCGAGACCAGCATCTTCTTGCGGGTCGCGGCATTCATCATCAGGTGCTGAAATCCGCGCACCGTCTGGCCGCGCAGGGCGCGGGCGCTGGGCAGCAGGTCGGCAGGGATCGGCTTGCCGTCCGGAAAAGTGATGCCCCAGGTGGCGGAGTGAAAGCGCAGACCCAGAAGTTCGGCGTCGCGGCGGCCCAGCAGCTGGTGGGCGGCGCGGTTGGCGAAGACGAATTTGCCGGTGCTGTCGGTCTCGACCATGGCCACGGGCACGGCGTTCATCGTCTCGAACAGACGCCTGTCCGAGGACTCGGCGACCTTCTGGACGAGGTCGAGCTGATCGGTGGCGCTGGCGTGACGCACGCCACGGGTGACGGCGAACCACAGGGCGACGGCGGCTATGGCGTAGCCGACGACGGCCAGAATGCCGAAGATCAGCGTCCAGTTGACCTCGCCTTCGAGGAACATCGATCGATCCGTCTCAATTTGGGGCGCGGCCCGCCCGTCCTGGGCCCGGCTGTGCAAGGGCTGAACCAGCGATCCGACGATTGGGGAGTAGGAACAGCCTGACGACATCGGCATGGGCGCCGTCAAGCGCCTGAGACGCGACTTGTTCGTCGCGCACGAAAAAAGGGCCGGACGTCGCCGTCCGGCCCTTTCATCAACTTGGTCTCAAAGGCCTTAGAAGGCCATCCGGGCGACGACTTGGAACCAGGGACCGGCCGATTCCGTCTCCAGTTCGTACTCGTCGTAGTCGCGGTCGATCTGATCTTCGATGGTGTTGAACTTGTCGAACACCTCGTCCTTGGACGAATCGAGCAAGTTCGAGCCGGTCAGGCGGAGCACCACGTTCGCGGCGACCTGCTTCTCGACGAAGATTTCGAGGTCGCCGCCGTAGCTGGTGACGACTTCTTCGCCGACGATCCGGCTCTTGGCGTCGCCCTGTTTGCGATAGGTGGCGCCGAAGGCCGCGCCCCAGGTCGGGATGTCCTGGGTGAAGCCCACATTGAAGACATAGTCCGACTGCGAGTTGAAGCGGCGGTCGCCCATGAAGTCTTCGACCGAACTGTCCAGCCAGGAGTAGTTCAGGAAGACGCCGGTATGCTCCATGCCGATGAAGTCCAGCGGCGTCGACAGGTCGAACTCGATACCCCAGACTTGGCCGTCGCCGACGTTTTCGGCGGTCAGGCGGAAGGCGTCAGGTTCGTCCTCGGCTTCTTCACCGGTGTTGGTGATTTCGATCAGATCGGTGATGTCGCGATAGAAGGCGTTGACGCCGACCACGCCGCGACGGCCCAGACGACGCTCGAAGCCCAGGTCCGCGCCCCAGGCCTTTTCCGGTTCCAGCTCGGGATTGCCGATGAAGTCGTTGTCGCCGTATTCGCCGCCCAGCAGGGCCGGCGACAGGAAGTCGAAGCTCGGGCGGCGCACGGTGCGGGCCACCGAGGCGGTGATCCGGTCGGTTTCCGACAGCTTGAAGCGCACGCTCGCGGACGGCAACAGGATGCCATAGTCCTTGTCGTTGGTGCGGTCGTCGGCGTCCACCGTCTCGTCGGTGATCGAGAAGTCGGTCGTCTCGTAACGCAGGCCGGCTTCCCACTTGGCCGGACCGTTCTCGCCCGACAGCATGATGTAGGGATCGACGCGGGTTTCCTCGATCGTGTTGACCCCGCCGTCGACGGCCTCGTAGTCCTCGTATTCGCTGTCAAGCAGGGCGCGGAACACCGGCTCATCCTCGACCTCGGCATCGGCCGAGAAGACCGAGGTGTCGCGGTCCTTCTTCGAATACTGGACGCCGAATTCCAGCTCCATGCCGCCGCTCAGTTCGATCTTGTGCTCGATGGCGGCCTGGATTTCCTCGTCCGTGACGTTGGTGCGGGTGCGTTCGCCCTCGATCACCTCGTCGCCGACGTCCAGTTCCTCTTCCTGCTCGAACTGCTCGTCGTCGATGGTGGCGTAGCCCAGCTTGAAGGTCGTCTCGCCGCCCAGCATCTCGCGCTCGTAACGGCTGTTTACCGACCAGTTGTCCGTCAGGATATCGAGCGGGTTGGCGTTGATCTTGGCGACGTCGTCGATGTCGCCCTCGTCGTATTCGATCGAGTTTTCGTCCTGGACCCGGTCAGTGCGCACGAAGATGCCGCTCAGTTCCAGGTTTCCGCCGGCGACCGGCACTTCGTACGACAGGTTGGCCGAATAGTCGGTGCCGTCGCGGGTGTCGGTCTGGGCCTCGGTGTCGGTCAGCTCACCGCCCGGTTCCGAATAACGCTCGGAGAACTTCTGCTTGGGATTGCGACGGTCCTGGATGTTGCCGCCGACCAGCAGGCGGCCGGGACCGACCTGGCCGCCCCAGACAGCGCCGTAGGTGCCGCCCCATTGGCCATATTCGCTGTCTTCCCAGTGCAGGGCGCCCAGACGCACATAACCGCCGTCCAGCGACAGGGCGTCGCGCAGGACGATGTTGATCGCGCCGGCGACCGCATCGCCCGAGCGGTTGGCCGAGGACGAGCGGACGACTTCGACCCGCTCGATCAGTTCGGCGGGGATGCGGTCGACGAAGAAGGAGCGATCCAGATTGGCGCCGGGAACCCGTTCGCCGTTGATCAGGATTTGGGTGTAGGCGGAATCAAGGCCGCGAATGCGCACCCCGTCCGATTCCAGCACATCGGACAGGAAGGTCACCGACGGCACGCGCTTCAGCGCGTCGCCGGCGGTCAGCGGTTCGAAGCGCTGGAAATAGTCGAGGTCGTAGGACAGGGTGGGCACCACGTCGTCGGTGCGGTTACGCATCGCCGGCTCGCCGGTAACGATGATTTCCTCGAGCGCGGTGGCCGGGGCCGTGTTGGAGTCCTGGGCGTGAACCGCGCCGGCGAAGGCCAACGAAGCGAGGGACGCGAGCGACGCGCCCGCGAGCAGTTGCAGTCTCATGATCTTGATCCCCTGACGTCGGGCTATGCCTTCGACGAATAATGCGGCGCTTAGACATGAGCGGCGACGCGTCTGTGACGCTAAGGCGACGTCTAGAGCGAGATTTTGAGTCTCATCCGCGACAAGTGCGATGTATGCGGATCAATGTTCTCCAGATCGCCCAACCTGCGGCGTCATCGTCCTTGACCGACGGACGACGCCTGTGGTCTCCGGGGCCGTCCCTGGAGAGGAGGATCCCCAATGAAGTCGTCCATCAAGCGCGCCAGCGCCCTGACCGCCACCGTCTGTCTTCTGGCCCTGACGGCCTGCGCCACGTCCGAGGTCGATTTCCAGGGCGAGGGCGAAGGCTTCGTCGGGCCGGGCGCGCCGGTCCAGGCCGTGCTGGAAACCCCCTCGGTCGGCACGGCCGGCCAGGACGCGGCCGATGATCCCGCCGTCTGGGCCTCGGCCTCGCCGGTGACGGTGATGGGCAAGACCACGCGGGGCTTCGTCGCCGGAACGGACAAGAAGTCCGGCCTCTATATCTACGGCTTCGACGGCCAGATCATGCAGTTCATGCCGGAAGGCCTGCTGAACAATGTCGATCTAACCGAGGGACTGAGCGTCGGGGGGCGGCCGCAAGTCGTCCTGGGCGCCAGCGATCGGACGCCGGGCAAGACCGGGATTTCGCTCTATCTATTCGATCCGGCGGGAACCGGTGAGAACGGCGTACGGCCCTGGGGCGCCATCGCCACCGACGTGATCGAACCCTATGGCTTCTGTTTCGCGCGGCGCGGCGCCGAAATCCATGCGGTCCTGGTCGGCCATGAGGGCGAGCTCCGTCAGTTCGTGCTGAGCGTTGACGCGGCCGGACAACCGGTCTCGCGCGAAGTGCGTCGCGCCGAGATCGGCACCATTTCCGAAGGCTGCGCCGCCGACGAGGCGACCGACGCCCTCTATATCGCCGAGGAAAACGTCGGTCTGTGGCGCTACGGCCTCAATCCGGCGAGCGGCGCGGCGCGCACCCTGGTGCAGCCGATCGCCAAGGACATATTGGTCGCCGACGCCGAAGGCCTGACGACCCTGACGGACGGCGACAAACGCTATCTGATCGGCTCCAGCCAGGGCGACTCGACCTTCCCCGTCTGGCGCATCGACGGCGCGGCGCCCGAGTACAAGGGCCGGTTCAAGATCGTGGACGGCGTCGTGGACGGGGTCACCGGCACGGACGGCCTGGCGGCCGCCAGCGGCGTGGTCGGCCCCTTCCCCGAGGGCCTGGTGGTGATCCAGGACGACGTGAACGACGTCGGCACCCAGAATTTCAAATATGTGGACTGGCGCGACATCCGCCGCGCTCTGGGGCTTTAGATCGCCTCACCCTCCCCCCCTTCATCGCGCTTGCCGGGCCTTCGCCTCCGGTCAACAAGGGTCGTTCATCGTCTGAATTCGATAAGGGGTCTGAATCCCTTCCTTGTAGACTGTGCCGGCGCAGGTCTGGCCCCACATGCCGACATATTCTGAATATGTCGCATCGGAATAATATTCCCATTCACGCCAATGACTGGGCAGGGCGAGCGCGGGTCCGGCCGCGGCTGCAGCCATGAGAGAGACCGCAGCAACCAACAACCTCTTGCGAGCTTTCATTTCGGCATCCTCCGGGAGACTTCCTCCCGCGAGAACGATACGCCTGGGTGCGCAAAACACAACCTGAGCTGTGCGCGTGCGGAAGACGCCTACTGATCCTCGTCGAATTTGCGGGCGACGAGGTCCGTCAGGGCCTCGATCGCTTCCTCGGCGTCGGCGCCTTCGGCCGCGACATCGATGCTGCAGCCGATGCCGGCGCCCAGCATCAGCAGGCCCATGATCGAACGGGCGTCCACGGTCACCCCGTCACGCGTGACATGGATTTCGCTGTCGAAGCTGGAGGCCAGTTTGACGAACTTGGCCGAGGCGCGGGCGTGCAGGCCGCGCGTGTTGCAGATGTTCAGCGTCGCCGTAACCGTCATTTTTCGCCCGCGAGCACCCAGGACGCCACCGAGATATATTTCCGTCCCGCGTCCTGCGCATGGGCGACGCAGGATTCCAGCGTCTCGCGACCCCGCACGCTGGCCAGTTTGATCAGCATGGGCAGGTTCAGGCCGGCGATGACCTCGGCACGGGTCTGTTCCATCACCGATATGGCCAGGTTGGACGGCGTCCCGCCGAACATGTCGGTCAGCAGGATCACGCCGTCGCCGTCGTCGACAGCGGCGGCCGCATCGACGATGTCGCGCCGACGGCGCTCCATATCGTCCTCCGGTCCGATACAGATGGCCGCGACGCCGCGTTGCGGCCCGACCACATGCTCCATCGCCGATAGAAATTCAGAGGCCAGTCCCCCGTGGGTGACGATAACAAGGCCAATCATGAGAACTTCACTCGCATCCCACCCCAAACCATCCCCGGACTTCCCCCGTGTCCGACAGGGAGGCCGGACGCGCCCGTTTGGGACCGCAAGGGGCGTGTCATAGACCCGTTATGCGCGGGTTCAAAGCGTCTGAAACGCGACTGTGACCATATCGACCGCCGAGGCGGGGCGAGGATCCAGCGCCAGGAGGGGCAGGTCGATCCCCGAGAAACGCCGGGACTGCGGCTCCGGCAGGCGTTCCACCGCTTCGGGCAGGCAGGCGACGGCCAGGACGATCCGGGCCGTAAGTCGTGTCCTGACGGACACGATTCCCACGCCCCGGGCCTCAATGCGCCCGGCGATCGCAGCCGGAGCCGTGGCGTAAAGCGCGCCGCCAGAGCCCCAGACCTGGGTATAGTCGTCACTGACCAGCCGCCACCCCCGCCCGATCAACCGCAGGGCCAGGTCGCTCTTTCCGGCCCCGGACGGCCCCAGGATCATCACGCCCTTCCAGGCCCCGCCCTGGCGCACGGCCACCGTAGTGGCGTGGATGGGCGGTTCGGACGTCATGGCCGGCGCCCGAACCCGAAGGCGGAAGGCAGGCCGATCTCGAACCGGGCGCCGATCACCAGGCCGTCTTCGCCTGTGCGGTTGGACGCCGTGACCAGACCGCCATGCGCCTCCACGATCTGTTTGACGATGGACAGGCCCAGGCCCGAGTTGGACCCGAAGGCCGCACCCTTCGGCCGCGACGTATAGAAGCGCTCGAATACGGTCTCGAGGTTCTCAGGCGGTATGCCGGGGCCCTGATCTTCCACCCGGACACGGATCGGCAGATCGCCCTCGACCTCTTCCAGCACCACCCGCACCTCGCCGTCGGCCGGACTGAAGGATCGGGCGTTGTCGATCAGATTGCGGAACACCTGGCCCAAGGGACCGTCGCGGCCCGCCACCTTCAGGGTCTGCGTAGGGCGTTCGAACCGCACAGGGATTTCGCCTGGCCGCGCCGTCGTCTCGTAGACGCTGACGATATCGGCCAGCAGTCGGTTCAGATCGATGGGCCGAGGGCGGTCGCGCGACAGTTCCGCGTCCAGGCGCGAGGCGTTGGAAATGTCGGTAATCAAACGGTCCAGGCGCCGCACGTCTTGCTGCAACAGACTGGTCAGCTTCTCCCTCTGGGCGTCGGTCTTGACCAGGGGAAGGGTTTCCAGCGCGGAGCGGATAGAGGTCAGGGGGTTCTTGATCTCGTGCGACACGTCGGCGGCGAACCGCTCGATGGCGTCCATCCGCGTCGACAGGGTGTCGGTCATGGATTCCAGCGACCGCGCCAGGTCGCCGATCTCGTCCTTGCGCTCTTCCAGGTCGGGCAGGGAGATGGCCCGCGCCCGCTGCAGCTTGACCTGATCCGCCGCCGCCGAGAGCCGCATGATCGGCCGCGCCACGAACAGGTGCAGCACCAGGGACGCCAGCAGATTGACGGCCAGAGCCACCAGGGCGAAGGGCACCAGGGCCCGTCGCTGGTCGTCCAGGATTTCATCGACATTGCCGGCTTCCAGCGTCAGCACGCCCAGCACCTGGCGCACATGGCGGATGGGAATGGAGACGGACACGACCCGGTCGCCCGACTCGTTGCGGCGTACGGTGGTCTGGGGCTCGCCGGCAAGGGCGCGTTCGACCTCGGCGGCGACCTCGGCCTCGACCTGTCGCTTGTGTTCTGCGTCTTGGTCGGTCTTTTCGGCCTGGTCGGCAGGCAGGGGGGAGCCGGCGGGATGCGCCGGCGGCAGGGCCTGGCCGGGAATATTCTCGGTCACCTCATAGCTGTCGATGACCGGCAGGCCGTTGATGTCGTACAGACGCACCCGCTGACCGTTGGGCACGAAATTATCGCGCAACCAGTTGGCGGCCTGGCCGACGTCGAGCTCGGGCGTCGGCACCCCCCGACTGATGCCCAGTTCGCCCAGCACATTGCCGAGCAGTTCCGCCTGCACCGTCAAGGATTCCTGACGCGCCTGAATCAGGCCCTGGCGCCATTCGTTCAGCACCAGGGCGCCGCCGAACAGGATCAACAGGCTGAGCAGGTTGAGGGCCAGGATAAACCCGCCCAGCCGCGATCCGCCGAAGCGAAGCCTCGGCTGGCGGACAGGCTCCTCGTCGGGCTCGCGCCCGCCGGGATGATCAGCTTTCGCGGTAGCGGTAGCCGACGCCATACAGGGTCTCGATCGCGTCGAACTCATTGTCCACGGCGCGGAACTTCTTGCGCATCCGTTTGACGTGGCTGTCGATGGTGCGGTCGTCGACATAGACCTGATCGTCGTAGGCGGCGTCCATCAGATTGTCGCGGCTCTTCACGAAACCCGGGCGCTGGGCCAGGGCCTGCAGCAGCAGGAATTCGGTGACGGTCAGCTTCACCGGCTTGCCGTCCCAGGTCGATTCGTGACGGGCCGGATCCATGCTCAGCTTGCCGCGCTTGATCGCCTTGCCCGAGACTTCGGCCGAGGGCTCAGGTTCGATCCCGTCGGCGCCGGTGCGGCGCAGCAGGGCCTTGACCCGCTCGATCAGCAGCCGCTGGCTGAAGGGCTTGTGAATATAGTCGTCGGCGCCGAGGTTGAAGCCGAGGATTTCGTCGATCTCCTCATCCTTCGAGGTCAGCATGATCACAGGAATCTGCGAGGTCTGGCGCAGGCGGCGCAGCACCTCCATCCCGTCCATGCGCGGCATCTTCACGTCGAGGATGGCCAGGTCCGGCGGGGTGCTTTCCAGCGCCGCCAGGCCCGAAGCCCCGTCGTGATAGGCCGTGATCTTGTGGCCATGGCTTTCCAGCGCCAGCGAGACGGACGCTACAATGTTCTCGTCGTCGTCGACCAGGGTGATATTGGCCAAGGTGGTCTTCTCCTGAACTTCCCGTTCCCGCGAACGAGAACGCACGGCAAGCGTAACCGTTCGATCACGGTCACATTAGGGCCAAGGCAGATGGGCCGCCAAGCCGCCGGTTTCAACGATAGACGGATCGGTTTCCGTCGACGCAAGGAAAATTCACCCTGAAAACTCCGTTTTAAAGGCTTGGCCCCCAGGGTCCACGCATGGCCGGTCCGATTCACTACGAAGTCTACATCCGCAGAACGGTTCCGGCGTCCTGGTCCCTGCTGATCGCGACCGAGGACCGCAAACATGCGCTCGAGACCGCCGAGGACCAGTTGTCCAACCGTCTGGCCGCCGCCGCCCGCGTCACCAAGGAGACGCTGGACCCGGACACGATGGAGTTCAACAGCCTCACCATCCTGACGATCGGCGCGCCTGAGGAAAAGAAGAAGCCCAAGCCGACTGAGGCCGCTCGCCCGGCCTGCAGCGCCCCGGCCGAGCTCTATACGCCCCATGCGCGCGCGCTGATCGCCAGGGTGCTGGAGGACTGGCTGAAGCGGCAGGGCGTGACGGCGTTCGAACTGCTGCACCGGCCGGACCTGGCCGAGCGTCTCGACGCCTCGGGCGTGGAGCTTCAGCACGCCGTCCAGAAAGTCGCCGTGCCGGAAAGCCAGGCCAGCGGACAGGATCTGCACGCCGTCGTGCGCCACTACCAGCGTCTCGCCGAGGAGTCGGTCGCCCGCCTGATCAAGGCCGGCCGGGCAGGCCTCTTCCCTTCGCTGAGGAACCAGTCGATCGCCGACCTGGCCCATCGCCTGATCGCGACCCAGGATCGGACCTTCGTCATGGGCGGCGTGATCGCCCACGGCCTGGCCGATCGCAAGGGTGCGCGCGACCGGCTGGACTGTCTGATGGATATGGTCGCGGCCGCCCCGCCGGAAGGCCAGCCCCGCGCCCTGGTGCTGGGCGCGGTCGAGCAGATCGCGTCCGAGATGCTGGCGGTCCGGTCCAATCTGGCGGAAATCCTCGGTCCCTCGCTGGATCACGGAGCCAGTCTGGCCGCCGTGGTTCGGATGGTCGCCCCGCGCGAGGTCGAACGGCTGATCGGCCTGGATCCCCGCATGGCCCTGATGACCCCCGTGGTGGAAGGACCTGCGGCGCGCCTCGGTCAGGGTCTGGCGGACGGCTATTTCCCCAAACTTTCGACGTCGCTCGCCCGGATGGTGACGCGCGAACTGGCGAGCCAGAGACGCCTCAGGCCCAATGACCCGGTCGGAGAGATCGACATCCTGCGGACCCTCGCCATGGCCCTGACGGCGGCGGCGGGACGGCTGCTGACGCTGGAGGAGGTGCAGAACGCCTTCGTTGACCGCTCAAAGAGCCTGGTCACCCCCGACTTCGTCGCCGCCTATGTCAGCCGGTGCAAGACGGTCCTGTCGGAGGCCGAATATCTGACGCGACTGTGCGAAAACGTCACCGGCGGTGCCAACAAGCGGGCGGCGGCGCGCTGGCTCAGCGCCTGCGTCACCTCCCTGAGGCTGGAAAACGAGATGCGCCAGACGACGGTCGGCGGGCCCAGCGTCTCGCAGAAACTGCTCGTCCTCGCTCGACTTCAGCGGTCGGTCCGCGCCGTGCAGTTGGGCGATATCGACGAGAGAGAAATCTCAACCGCGATCGGCGTCCTGGGCGGGACGCTGGAGGCGGACGCCGGCCTGTTGAACCAGATCGGTCGGGCCCAGGCCACGCCCGTACAGAAGCTGACGGCCCTGATGAAGATGATCACCGGCGAGACCGCGCCGCTTGGACCGGCGGCGGACCGCGCGCGCAGCGAAGCCATCAAGATGCTGCGCCTGCCCGAAATCCGCGACGCCACAGCCGGCGAGGCGGCGCTTCAGGCCATGATGCAGGCCGCCGGTCTGAAGATCTGACCCTCAGTCGAAGATGTCGAAGATGCTGTCGCGCTTCTTCTTCTTGTAGCGATAATCGTCGTCGTCTCGGCGGCGATCGTCGCGATAGCCTCGATCATCCCCATACGGCCGTGCGCCGCCGCCCCAAGGCTGGGGCTGGGGCTGAGCTTGAGCCGGGGCATAGGCTTGGGGCTGCGCCTGGGGCGCGGGCGCAGACGCCCGTCCGTCCTGGGCCGCCGACTCCATCAGCTTTTCCAGCTCGCCACGATCAAGCCAGACGCCGCGGCAGGTGGGGCACATGTCGAACTGCACCCCGTCGCGATCCAGGGTCTGCATCGACGAATTGTCGTTGGGGCACATGAGAAGGGGCATGAGGTCTCCACGCGGATCATGAACAGGTTCAAGAAACGGGCGCCGACGCGAGGGATCCGAGGGGGCGGTCCGTTCGCATCGGCGCATCCGTACGGTGCGACATCGCCTCACCGCGACCCGGCGAGGCAGGGGAACGCTCGCCGTTCGCGGCGACGCCAGAGGGGCCCGTTCCGCCTATCCAAGCTAGGCGCCCCGAGGCCGCCCCGCCATGCGTCCTGGCGCCACAGGGGGGCGACCGCCCCAAGGCGCAACAGGCATTTGGTCCGGGGCCTAGCCCCGCTTGGACGCCTTGCGGAAGGCCGGCTGGGCCATGGCGACATTGCGCGCCGAGACGGTCTTTTCCTCGGCCTTGGCGCCGACCTGGGCGTTGAACCCGTGACCGGCCTTGGCCTTCTTGGCGGCGAGCGCCTGTTTCAGCTTTTCTGCGGCGGTCGGTGTCGGTTGATCATTCATGCCCTGACCCTAGCATGTCTGACGGCCCGAGTCCGGCAGAGTCCGACGCATCCGCCTCAGGTGCGCATCAACCGGCGGCACAGGTCATCGAGCTGTTCCAGGGATCCATAGCGGATCGTCAGCTCTCCCTTGCCGCTGCGGTCGTTCAACTGAACATTCAGGCCCAGGGCGTCGGCCAGATCCTGCTGCAGGGCGGCGACGTCGGCGGCGCCCTCCCCTGCCGGCGCCGGCGCGGCCTTGACCGGCTTGGGGCCTTCCGCCGCGCGACGCGCCAGGGCCTCGACCTGACGCACGTTCAGACCCTCGTTGAAGGCCTGATCGGCCAGGGCGGCGGCGTTGGGCGCGGTCACCAGGGCGCGCGCATGGCCGGCCGTCAGCTTGCCGTGCCGCACATACCACAGCACTTCTTCCGGCAGCTGAAGCAGACGCAGGGTGTTGGCGATATGGCTTCGGCTCTTGCCGACAATGCCCGCCACCTGGTCCTGGGTGCGGCCGAACCGCTCCATCAGCACGCGATAGGCGTCGGCCTCTTCCAGCGGATTCAGATCGGCGCGCTGGACGTTCTCGATGATGGCGACTTCGAACACCTCGACGTCGTCCATCTCGCGGACGACGATCGGCACCTCGGTCAGCCGCGCGGCCTGAGCGGCGCGCCAACGGCGCTCGCCGGCGATGATCTGCCAGACCCCGTCTTCGCCGGGCTGGGTCCGGACCAGGATGGGCTGCAGCACGCCCTTGTCGCGGATCGACGCCGTCAGTTCTTCCAGATGTTCCTGAGTGAAGATCTTGCGCGGCTGGTCCGGGTTCGGCTTCAGGCTCTCGATCGGCGCCAGTTGGACGCCCGAGGGCATGGCGGCGCCGGCCGCCGTCGGCGCCTCGACATTCTCGCCCATCAGGGCCGACAAGCCGCGTCCAAGACCTCTTTGTCGTTCAGCCAAAATACTTTTCCGTTCTTCTAGAATTCAGGCGCGCTCTACGCGTCTCAGGCGGCCAGCTTGAGGCGCTGACGCTCGCGCTTCACCACTTCCTTGGCCAGACGCAGATAGGCCTGGCTGCCGGCGCATTTCAGATCATAGATCAGGGCCGGCTTGCCGAAGGACGGCGCCTCGGCCACCCGCACATTGCGCGGTATGACGCTGTCATAGACCTTGTCGCCGAAGTGGGCGCGGACATCATTGGCCACCTGGCCCGACAGGGCGCTGCGGCGATCGAACATGGTCAGGACCAGGCCCTGGATTTCCAGCGCCGGATTAAGGCTCTGCTTCACCATGTCGATCGTGCGCATCAACTGGCTCAGGCCTTCCAGAGCGAAGAACTCGCACTGAAGCGGCACCAGAACCGCATCCGCCGCCGCCATGGCGTTCAGGGTCAGCAGGTTCAGAGACGGCGGACAGTCGATCAGGACATAGTCATACGCGGTAGGGCCGTGGTCATGCGCGCGCAACGCATCCCTCAAGCGGTAAGAGCGGCGATCCGCCTGGCTGAGTTCGATTTCCACGCCGGACATGTCGGCGTCCGCCGGCACGATCCACAGCCCCGGCACCGTGGTCTGCACCGCCGCGTCATCGACGGAGCGCTGATCGACGACTACGTCGTAGATGGTCACCCGACGTGTTTCACGTGGAACGCCCAAACCGGTGGAGGCGTTGCCTTGCGGGTCCATGTCGACGATCAAAACCCGCTTGCCGATGGCGGCCAGGGCGGTGCCCAGGTTGATGGCCGTCGTCGTCTTGCCGACCCCCCCCTTCTGGTTGGACACGGCGAGAACGCGGGCAGGCAGTTTGTTAGTGCTGGGGGCGGGCACGTCGAACACTCCGGACTGTCACGATACGGCCGCGCGGGTCGCTTTGCGACGGGGCCAGTTCAGCTTCGAAATGCCAGGATTTCCGCGCTTCAATCAACTCGGATTCCGCCTTCTCCCCCTTCAGGAACAGACCTTGTGCACCCCTTTGGAAGTAGGGCTGTGCATAACCCAGCAGCCGCTCCATCGGCGCGACGGCCCGGGCCGTCACAATGTCACACGTGACGCTCTGTTCCTCGGCCCGCCCATTGATCACCGTCGCCGGGAGATCAAACAGATCGACCATCTCCTCTAGGAATCGACACCGCTTGCCCAAGCTGTCGATCAGCCAGACGTGCGCCCCTTCCCGCCCTTTCGCCAGCAGCGCCAGAACCACGCCGGGAAAACCGGCGCCCGCCCCCAGGTCGGCCCAGGTCAGGGCGTCGGGCGCATGGGTCAACAGCTGAGCGCTGTCCCAGGCGTGACGGTTCCAGAAGTCCGGCAGGCTGTCGGGCCCGACCAAATTCATAACCGCATTGGCCTCTTCCAATCGAAGTCTAAAGCCTTCCAGGTCCGCCATCTGCTCCGGAGAGGCGCCCGTCCTGCCCTGAAACGCGGCCCGTTCGATGTCCAACATCAGGCGGCGACCGAGGCTTTAGGCGCCTTTTTCACGTGGGCGAGCAAGGCCGTCAGCGCCCCCGGCGTCATCCCCTCGATCCGCCCCGCCTGGCCCAACGTCCGCGGTTGAACCCGGACCAGTTTTTCCCGCACCTCGTTCGACAGACTGCCTATCGCGCCGTAGTCAAGGTCGCTCGGCAGGAGCAGATTCTCCTCCCGACGCAAGGCCTCGGCATCGACCGACTGGCGGTCCAGATAGTTGGCGTAGCTGGCGTCGATCTCGACCTGCTCGCGCACGTCCGCGTCCCATTCAGCGATGTCCGGCCGCACACTGATGAAATGATCAAGCGTCACATCAGGGAAGGCGAGAAGCTCCCGCATTGATCGCCGCCGTCCATCGGCGTTGACCGAAATCCCCAATCCATTGGCCTCTTTGGGCGTAAAGAGGGTTTCACGTGAAACAATACCGGCTACGGACAGTTTCTCCGCCTTGGCCGAAAACCGCTGCCCGCGCGCCTCGCCGACGATGCCGACGGCCATACCAAGCGGGGTCAGCCTCTGATCGGCATTGTCAGCACGCAGAGTGAGCCGATATTCGGCCCGGCTGGTGAACATCCGGTAGGGCTCGGTCACGCCGCGGGTCACCAGGTCATCGATCATCACTCCGATATAGGCCTGCTCTCGACCGAGGATCACCGGTCCCTGCCCGGCCGCCGCCCGCGCCGCATTCAATCCCGCCATCAGGCCCTGGGCCGCCGCCTCCTCATAGCCCGTCGTGCCGTTGATCTGTCCGGCCAGATACAGGCCGGGCCGCTTCTTCACTTCCAGGGCCGCGCTCAGTTCACGTGGATCGACATAGTCGTATTCGATCGCATAACCGTAGCGAAACACCTCGACCGCCTCCAAGCCGGGGATGGTCCGTAGGAAGGCCAGCTGGGTCGCCTCCGACACCGAGGTCGAGATTCCGTTCGGATAGACGGTCGGATCGTCCAGCCCCTCGGGCTCCAGAAAGATCTGGTGGCTGGTCTTGTCCGCAAACCGCACTACCTTGTCCTCGATGGACGGACAATAGCGCGGCCCCCGCCCCGACAGCTTGCCGCCATAGACGGCGCTCTCGCCCAGGTTCTCGGCGATGATGCGGTGGGTTTCCTCTGTCGTATGGGTGACGCCGCACGCAATCTGTTTCACGTGGATTCGGTCGGTCATGAAGGAGAAGGCCGTCGGCGTCTCGTCCGCCTCCTGCATCTCCAGCCGGTCCCAGGCGATGGTGCGTCCGTCCAGCCGCGCCGGCGTCCCGGTCTTCAATCGCCCCATCATTAGGTCGGCGGCGTGCAGATCGGCCGCCAGGCCGGTCGAGGGATCCTCGCCATGACGCCCGGCCGGAATCCGCTCATCGCCACGATGGATGACGCCGTTCAGGAAGGTGCCTGTGGTCAGGACCACAGCCCCGGCCCGCACCGTCTCCCCCGCCCCGGTCATCACGCCGACCACTCGGTCGCCGTCCAGGATCAGCCGCTCCGCCGTTCCCGCCATCAGGCTCAGGTTCCACGTGGCGGCCAGCTCGGCCTGCATGGCCTCGCGGTACAGACGACGATCAATCTGGCTGCGCGGCCCACGGACCGCCGCCCCCTTGGACCGGTTCAACAGCCGGAACTGGATGCCGGACACGTCGGCCAGACGGCCCATAATCCCGTCCAGAGCGTCAATCTCCCGCACCAGATGGCCCTTACCCAGCCCCCCGATGGCGGGGTTGCACGACATCTCGCCGATAGTCTCGAGCTTCTGGGTCAGCAACAGGGTGCGCGCGCCCGCCCGCGCCGACGCAGCCGCCGCCTCACAGCCGGCGTGGCCGCCGCCGATCACGACGACGTCGAAGGATTTATCCATTGGGGTGGTCATCCGAGCCACATAGGCCAACCGGGCGGTTTTCGCCAGTCCCGGCGTCTAGACCCTGGCTCGACGAACGTAGTCATACTTAGGGTGTTTCACGTGAAACACCGGTATTACTTTCCGATGCAGAAGGTGGAAAAGACCTCTCCCAACACGTCCTCCACCCCGATTTCGCCCGTGACCCGCCCCAAGGCCCCGGCCGCCCGACGAAGATCATCACCCGCCATTTCGGGCGCAATGCTCAAGGCGCCGCGCGCCGCATCGACCGCGTCCAGCGCCTCCGTCAGCCGTAATCGATGCCGCTCGCGGGTGATGGCCGGAAAGTCCGCGCCTGACAGATCGACCGCAAGACGCCGCGCGATCCAATCGTGCAACGCCGCCAAGCCCTCGCCCGTACGACTGCTGACGCCGATCCACTCCAACCCCCGCCCTTCAAAAGTCTCTGTGCGCTCGTCCGCCTTATTGGCCACGATCAGATCGTCGGGTCGAACATAGTCCGCCGCCACGCCGTCGGGATCCCCCGGCGCGCGGACCCAGAGCCGCAACTCGGCCTCTTCCGCCCGCCGCCGTGCGCGACGGACGCCTTCAGCCTCGACCGGATCGTCGCTGTCGCGCAGTCCCGCCGTATCCGACAGGGTCACGGCATAGCCGCCGATGACCAGGTCGGCATCCAACACATCCCGTGTCGTTCCGGCGATCGGAGTGACGATGGCCGCCTCCCGCTCAATCAAGGCGTTGAACAGAGAGGACTTGCCCGCGTTGGTCTCTCCGATCAGGACGATCCGATAGCCGTCGCGCACCCGTTCGCCCCTACGACCCGCCGCCACGGCCCGCCGCAGATCCTCGGCCAGCCGCTCCAACACCGGTCCGGCGGTCAGCGCCAAATGGTCCGGCACATCCTCGTCCGGAAAATCGATCTCCGCCTCGACCAAGGCCAGGGCGTGCAACAGGTCGCGACGGAAGCCGGCATAGGTGGCGCTGAGCTGCCCATCCAACTGACCCAGGGCCTGCCGCGCCTGAGCCGTCGTCTCGGCGTCGATCAAATCTGCCACCGCCTCGGCCTGGGCCAGGTCCATCCGCCCGTTCTGAAACGCCCGCCGAGTGAACTCGCCCGGCTCGGCCGGTCGCAGACCCAGGGCGATCAAGGCCCGGCTGGCCGTCTCGACCACGGCCCGCCCCCCGTGCAGGTGCAGTTCAGCCGCGTCCTCGCCGGTATAGGAGTTGGGCGCAACAAACCGCAGCACCAGGGCCTGGTCGATATCGACGCCCTCGTGGGTCAGGTTTCGCACCGACGCCATACGCGGCTTGAGCCGGGTCGCGCCCATCGCGTTCAGGGTCGTTTCCACCGCCGGCCCCGACAGCCGCAGCACCGCGATGGCGCCCCGACCGGGCGGAGTGGCGAGAGCGAAAATGGTGTCTGTCATGATCTCATTGTCTCCTCCCCGCGCTGCGGGGAGGTGGCGCGGCGCCTCTTCGGCGCCGTGACGGTGGGGCTCTTTCCGCACGACCGGCGCCTCTGGGATTTCAAGACCCCCTCCACCGCTTCGCGGTCCCCCTCCCCACTGCGTGGGGAGGAGACGCTATTCACTTCACCGCCGCTTCCATCAGCCGGCGGAATTGGTCCTGCGCCTGCATCCCGAAACTGGTCCAGGTCTTCAGCAGTTCGTCGGGTTGCATGGCGGCGACATTGGCCTCCATCCGCTTCTGCATCTCGGCCACCATCGCCTCGTTCAAAGGCGTGACGTCGGGAAGGCCCAGAAAGGCGCGCGCCTCGGCCGGGGTGCAATCGATCTCAACCTGAACCTTCATGGCCTAGCCCTCCGTTTCACGTGAAACCGCTTCCCCTCGACCGCCTGCGGAAACCCGATCAGGTGTTCATCGACTGGAAGAAGTCCGAGTTGTTCTTCGACTGGCGCAGCTTGTCGAGCAGGAATTCGATCGCGTCCTGCGGACCCATGGGGTTCAGGATGCGGCGCAGGACATAGGTCTTGGCCAGCTGGTCCTTCGGCGTGATCAGGTCTTCCTTGCGGGTGCCGGACTTCAGCACGTCGATGGCGGGGAAGATGCGCTTGTCGGCGACCTTGCGGTCCAGCACGATTTCCGAGTTGCCGGTGCCCTTGAACTCTTCGAAGATCACCTCGTCCATCCGGCTGCCGGTGTCGATCAGGGCCGTGGCGATGATGGTCAACGACCCGCCCTGCTCCACATTCCGCGCGGCGCCGAAGAAGCGCTTCGGCCGTTGCAGGGCGTTGGCGTCCACACCGCCGGTCAGCACCTTGCCCGACGACGGCACGGTGGCGTTATAGGCGCGGCCCAGGCGGGTGATGGAGTCCAGCAGGATCACCACATCCTTCTTGTGCTCGACCAGGCGCTTGGCCTTTTCGATCACCATCTCGGCGACGGCGACGTGGCGCGTGGCCGGTTCGTCGAAGGTCGAGGCCACGACCTCGCCCTTCACCGTGCGTTGCATGTCGGTGACTTCTTCCGGCCGTTCGTCGATCAGCAGGACAATCAGGATGACTTCCGGGTGGTTCTTCTCGATCGACTTGGCGATGTTCTGCAGCATCACCGTCTTACCGACCCGCGGCGGCGCCACGATCAGGCAGCGCTGCCCCTTACCAAGGGGGGCGACGATGTCGATGACGCGACCCGAACGATCCTTCAACGTCGGATCCTGGATTTCCATGTGCAGCCGCTCTTCGGGATAGAGGGGCGTCAGGTTGTCGAACAGGACCTTGGTCTTGACCATCTCGGGGTCTTCGAGATTGATCGTGTCGACCTTCAGTAGGGCGAAATAGCGCTCGCCTTCACGCGGCGCCCGCACGGCGCCGTGGACGGTGTCGCCTGAGCGCAGGCCGAAGCGGCGGATCTGCGACGGCGACACATAGACGTCGTCCGGTCCCGGCAGATAGTTGGCATCCGAGCTGCGCAGGAAGCCGAACCCGTCGGGCAGGATTTCCAGCACGCCGTCGGCGATGATCTCGACTTCTTCGTCGGCCAGGGCCTTCAGGATGGCGAACAGCAGATCCTGCTTGCGCAGGTTCGAGGCGTTCTCGACCTCCAGCTGTTCGGCAAAGGCGACCAGGTCGGCCGGCGTCTTCTCGTTCAACTCGGCCAGAGTGATCCGGCCATTCGGCACCACGGACTCGCCGTCGTCGTCCTCGTCCGCCGTGGTGTCCACGCCCGAATCCGCACCCGCCGCCTCACCGGCTTCATGCTCGGCGCCGTGATGGGTCGAGGCCTCAGCCTCGGTGTTCTCGGTCTCGGGGATATCGTTGTCGGTGATGTCGGTCATAATGCAGGCTCGCGGACGCGCGCACGGAACCGCACGGCGTCAGGTCTCTGGAAATGTCTGGCCGTGAGGCCGAAGGGGAGCACGACGGGCTCCCGCTGGTCGAACCGGCGGGCGTCGCGGAAAGAGAGGGACCGCCGGAAGGACCGAACGGTTCATCGCCAGCGGAACCACAGCCGGCGGTTCAGGTCAAGCGGAGCCGCTTACCCGAACCTCCACTCCGTCGTCACCGACAGCACCATGACGATGGCCAGGACGAACGGAACCTCGTTCGTCATCCGCCAGAACTTGCCGGAATATTTCGACGTCCCCGCCGCGATCTTCTTCCGCTGCGCCGCCAGGAAGCCGTGCCAGCCGCTGAGCAGGAAGACGCCGATCAGTTTGGCGACCATCCACGGCTCGGCCAAAAAGGCGGCGCCCCGCGCCGAGACGTCAATATGGATCAGCCACAGGCCGAATCCCCAAGCCAGGATCATGGCCGGATTGACGATGATCCGCAGCAGCCGCGTCTGCCACAGTCTCAGCAGGGTCTGCATCTCGCCGCGCAGAGGCTCGGGCTTGGCGTTCTGCTCGGCGTCATAGGCATAGAGGCGCGGCAGGAACAGCAACCCCGCCATCCAGGCGATCACCGCCAGAATATGCAGGCCGCGCGCGAGGTCATAGGGGTTCATGCCGCATCCTTGCGTTGACGATAGGGGCAGGCCTTCCAGTCCGCCTTACAGCCCGGCCCAAAGGGCGCGACGCCGGTCCGCCCCAAGGCCCCGACCGTCGCATCGGCCAAAGCCGCGATGAACAAGGGCACCGTCCCAACAGCCGCCGCGCGCAAATAGGGACTTACCCCTTTTTCGTGGGCCAGTTCGCCGTATTCGATATCCAGCTCGACCAGGGTCTCGATATGTTCGGAGACGAAGGCGATGGGGGTGATGACCACCCCGACCCCGTCGCGGCCCGCCTGCTCGATGGCCTCAGGCGTGGATGGACCCAACCACTTCATCGGCCCGACCCGGCTCTGGTAGCAGAGGGCGTGGTCGATAGGGCCCCGGTCGCGTTCGATGGCGGCGACCACCGCAGCCACGGTCGTCTCGACCTGTTCCTGATAGGGGTCGCCCTTGCCGCTGACCAGTTTCTCGGGGATGCCGTGGGCCGAAAACAGGACCCGAACCGGCCCCTCCCCCGCCTCGTCCAGTTTTGTCCCTATGGCCTGCGCCTGGGCCTCGACCCAGCCGTCGGCGCGGGGATAGCAGCAGACGGCCCGACTGACGCCGGACCCGGCATAGGTCTCGTTCCAGATCTTCAGAGAGGACTGGGTCGTGGTGGTCGAGAACTGCGGATAGAGGGGCAGCAGCACCACTTCGTCGGGGCCGAAGGCCGCCACTTCCACGGCCGTCTCCTCGGTCAGCGGACGCCAGTAGCGCATGGCGATGAAGACCCGAACCTCGTCCCCGGCCAGCCGCGCATTCAGCACCGCCTCCAGGGCCTCGGCCTGCCGGCGCGTGCCGGGCAACAGAGGCGATCCACCGCCCATCAGGGCGTAGTTGGCCTGGGCGCTGGTCTCGCGCCGGCTGGAGATCAGCCTGGCTAGGGGGGTCCGCGCAAATCCCGGCAGACCGATGATGGCCGGATCATTGAACAGGTTGAACAGGAACGGCTTCACCGAGGCCTGATCGTCGGGCCCGCCCAGATTGAACAGCACCACCGCGATCCGGCGGCCTTGCGGGGTTTCGGTCATTGGGCGCCGATCCTTTTCAGAACCCGTTCGACATGGTCGATGGGCACGTCCGGCAATATGCCATGACCGAGGTTGAACACCCATGGCCCCTGGCCCCAGGCCTCCATCAGCTGATCCACGCGGCGGTCCAGCAACTCGCCCCCGGCGCGCAGCAGCAGAGGGTCCAGCGCGCCCTGGATCGGCTTGATCTGCTGCACCCGTTTGCCGACCTCGAGCGGGCAGGCGGTGTCCAGGGCGACAGCGTCCACCTCCACCTCCTGCGCATATCGCTCTGCAAGCGCCGCAGAGCCTCGTGGGAAGCCGATCAGGGGCACGGTGACGCCAAGCTCCCGGGTGCGCCTCACCAGCGCCTGGTGGGGCTTCAGGACCAATCTTTCGAACAGGTCGTCCGGCAGGCCCTCGGCCCAGCTCTCGAAGATCTTCAAAACCTGGGCGCCGGCGTCGGCCTGCATCTTCAGATACCGGGCCGTGGCCTCGACGAGAACCTCCAGCGTCTCGTCCACACGACGGGGGTCGGCATAGGCGTAGGTTCGGGCCTGGGCGCGCTCGCCCTTGCCGATGGTGCGGTGTTCGCCGTCCAGCATATAGGTGGCCACCGTCCAGGGCGCGCCGGCGAAACCGATCAGGGCGCGTTCCGGCTCCAGGGCCTTGCGCACGATCGACAAGGTCTCGCCCACGGCCGACAGATGCTCGCCCGCATTCGGCGCCAGTTCCGCCATCCGGCCGGGGATCGGCATTTCACCGAGTCGGGGCCCCTCGCCCGTCTCGAACCAGACGTCCTGACCCAGGGCGCGGGGGATCAGCAGGATGTCCGCAAACACGATGGCCGCATCGAAGCCGAACCGACGCATCGGCTGAAGCGTCGCCTCGGCCGCCATCTCGGGGTTCAGGCAAAAGGCGATGAAGTCCGGCGCCTCGGCCCGGAGCCGACGATACTCCGGCAGGTACCGTCCCGCCTGGCGCATGAACCAGACCGGCGGACGATCCAGCGTCTCTCCTCGGAGAGCCCGGATCATCACGGGAGTCTGAACGGCGTTCTGGATCGGATCGGTCATGCGGGACGATTAAGGTCACAGCCCCCCGCTCTCAATCCCTAATCAGATTAAGAATTAAAAGATTCGAAGTGGCAGGTAGGACGGTGGAACGGCGGGGATGAATGCGGCGGCGACGGCGGAACAAAAACGGATATCCACGAGCGCTCCGGCCTCATCGGGGATGCGGAACACGACTATCCAGCCGGTGGATAATCCCTAACGAAACCTTAACGACAAAGGCTTTGCGGCCGTCTGCGGCTGTGAACGAGGTAAACCGACGTTAACCTTTCATTAGGATTTTCCACAGCCAAGCCGAAACCGGTTTTCCGCCTTGGGATGAACCGGGATCGAACCGTCAGCGTCATCCACCCTCATCCCCGCTCGCGGCCGGATCGATCAGGCGCTAAGGAGAACGGCGCCCCGACGGTCCCCCGCCGTCCCCAAGGCGCCCCGAGTCTGTCAACAGGGAGTCGATCCATCGCATGAGCCCCGCTCGTCCCGGTCCTGCGCGTCTAGCCACCTATTTCCATGTCCACCTGGTGTCGGACTCGACCGGTGAGACCTTGAACGCCATGGCCAAGGCGGTGACGGCCCGGTTCGACGGGGTCATTCCGATCGAACACATCTACGCCCTCGTCCGGTCCGAGAAACAGATGGAGCGGGTGTTGCAGGAGGTGGCGGCCGCGCCGGGCGTCGTTCTGCACACCCTGGTGGACCGCGATCTGCGCGAACAGCTTGAAGAGGGCTGCCGCCGGCTGGACATGCCCCAGATCGGAGCCCTGGATCCCCTGGTCGGCGCCATGTCACGCTATCTGGGCGCGGCCCTGTCGACCCGCGTCGGGGCCCAGCACGCCCTGGACCACGATTATTTCAACCGGATCGCCGCGCTCGACTTCGCCATGGCCTATGACGACGGGCAAGGGTCTCTGGAACAGCTGGAAGGCGCTGACGTCGTCCTGTGCGGCGTCAGCCGGACGTCCAAGACCCCGACCTGCATCTATCTGGCCCACCGGGGCATCCGCGCCGCCAACGTGCCCCTGGTGCCGGGCCAGGAGGATGGAGAGCGGCTGACCAAGCTGACCAAGCCCCTGGTGATCGGCCTGACCGTCTCGCCCGACCGTCTGGTCCAGATTCGGCGCAACCGGATCGACAATCTGAACGCCAGCCAGTCCTCCAACTATACCGACCAGGACGCCGTCCGCGACGAGACGATCAAGGCCAAGCGCGCCTTCGCCCGGCGCGGCTGGCCCACCATCGACGTCACCCGCCGGTCGGTGGAGGAAACCGCCGCCGCCATCACCAACCTGCTCAGCGAGCACCGCAACCACAAGATCGGGACGACCTGGTAGATGGTTGAGACTCTAGTCCTGGCGTCCAAGAGCGCCGCCCGTCGCGCCATGCTGGAAAACGCCGGCGTCCCGTTCGAGGTCCGCGTCGCCGGCGTGGACGAAGACGCGATCAAGGCCGTCTCGACGGACCTGGACCCCGCGGCCCTCGCGGTGCGCCTAGCCGAGGCCAAGGCCCTGGCTGTGTCGCGCGATGACGAAACCGCCTGGGTGCTGGGCTCGGACCAGACCCTGGCCTTCGACGGCGGGCTGATTTCCAAGGCCAAATCGCTCGGGGCCGCTCGGGAGCGGCTGAAATCCATGCGCGGCCGCACCCATCACCTCCATTCCGGCGCCGCCCTGGCGGTGAAGGGCCAGATCGTCTGGTCCGGCGTGGACACGGTCGAGATGCGGATGCGCGACTTTTCCGACGTCTTCCTCGACGCCTATCTGGCCGCCGAGGGCGAGGCCCTGCTGGCCTGCGTCGGTTCCTATCGGCTCGAAGGCATGGGGTCGCAGCTGTTTGCGGCGATCGACGGCGACTATTTCACCGTCCTGGGCCTGCCGCTGTGGCCGGTTCTGGCCGAACTGCGCCGCGCCGGGGTCCTGCCCGCATGAGCCGTCATCGCATCACGGGCGCGGCCCTGGTCGCCGGGATCGCCGGCAATCCGGTGGCCCATTCGCTCAGCCCCGTCATCCACAACGCCTGGCTGGCCGCCGGGGACATCGACGGCGCCTATGTCCCCTTCGCCCCCGCCGACGCCGCGGGGTTCGAGGCCCTGGTGGCGGCGGGTCGCGCGGGACTGATCACCGGCCTGAACGTCACCGCCCCGTTCAAGGAACAGGCCTTCGCCCTGGCCGATGCGACGACGGCGGCGGCCAGCCTGACGGCTTCGGCCAATATCCTGACCTTCGACGCCGGTTGGGTCCTTGCCGACAGTTCCGACGGTCTCGGACTGATGCTGGGGTTGAAGGAACAGGCGCCGGATCTGAACCTGCAGGACCGGCCGGTCGTCATGCTGGGCGCGGGCGGCGCGGCGCGGGCCGGCTCCGGCGCCCTGGTCGAGGCGGGGGCTGAAGTCCGGATCGTCAACCGATCGCCCGACCGGGCCCTGGCCCTGGCCGCCGACCTGGGACCCTCGGTCCGGGTCATGTCCGCGTCCGAGGCCCTGGACGGCGCGGTCTTGGTGATCAACGCCCTCAGCGTCCAGCCGGATCTGGATTTCGACTCCGTCGCCCTGGGCACGGTGATGATGGACATGACCTACAAGCCTCTGGCCACCCCCTTCCTGACGGCGGCGCGGGCGCATGGCCTGCCGACGGTGGACGGTCTGGCCATGCTGATCGGTCAGGCGGCGCCCTCGTTTCAGGCCCTGTTCCGCCGCCCGCCTCCGCCTTTGGACCTGCGCGCCCTGCTGACGGCGCATCTGGGCGAAGCGGCATGATCCTGCTGGGCCTGACGGGCTCCATCGGCATGGGCAAGTCGACCACGACCGCCATGTTCGGCGACCTGGGCGCGGTGGTCTGGAACGCCGACGATGCGGTGCATAAGCTCTACGCGTCGGGCGGCGCGGCGGTCGAACCGGTCGGCGCCGCCTTCCCCGGCGTGGTCGTGGACGGCGCCGTGGACCGCACCCGCCTGGCCGAGGCCCTGGGCCGGGACGAGACCGCCTTTCGCCGATTGGAATCCATCGTCCATCCCCTGGTGGCCCAGGGCCGGGCGGGCGATCTGGAGGCGGCGCGGGCGGCTGGCGTGAAGCTAGCGGTCCTCGATATCCCCCTGTTGTTCGAGACCGGCGGCGACGCCCATGTGGACGCTGTGGTCGTGGTCACGGCCGACCCGGCGATCCAGGCGGAACGCGTCCTGGCCCGCCCGGGCATGACCCGCGACCGGTTCGAGGCCATTCTGGCCCGCCAACTGCCCGACGCCGAAAAACGCGCCCGGGCCGATTTCGTCATCGATACCGGCCGAGGGCTCGAAGCGGCGCGCGCCGATGTGGCGGCGATAGTCGAGACCGTGCTGGATCCGGCGTGGATATCTCCGCGTCACGGCAAAGCCGGTCTTTCGCAAAGCGACGAACGACTCCATTAAGGGCCAATGGCGCGCGAGATCGTTCTGGACACCGAAACCACCGGCTTCGACCCCAAGACGGGCGACCGGCTGATCGAGGTCGGCTGTATCGAGATTCAGGATCTGCTGCCGACCGGCCGCACCTTTCACCGCTTCGTCAATCCGGAGCGCCTGATCCCGCCCGACGCGATCCGGGTCCACGGCATCACCGACGACAAGGTGAAGGACGCCCCCAAATTCCACGAGATCGCTGACGATCTGATCGAGTTCATCGGCGACGCGCAGATGATCGCGCACAACGCCGCCTTCGACCGCAACTTCATCGATTTCGAATACAAGCTGTGCGGCCGGCCGATCACCGGCGAGGCGCGCTGGATAGACACGCTTAAACTGGCCCAGAGCCGGTTTCCCGGCATGCCCAACTCGCTGGACGCCCTGTGCAAGCGGTTCAAGGTGTCGCTGGTCGAACGCACCCTGCACGGCGCCCTGATCGACGCCCGTCTGCTGGCCGAGGTCTATCTGGAGCTTCGCGGCGGCAAGGAACGGGTGCTGGACCTGTCGTCAGCCCCGGTCGCGGGACGGGATGCGTCCGGCGTCATCCAGGCCGCCGCCTATGGCGCCCGCCCTCGCCCGCTGGCGCCGCGCTCGACGCCGGACGAGCAGGCCGCCCATCTCGCCTTCCTGGCGGAGGTCCTCAAGGATCGGTCCCTGTGGGACGCCTATGGGATCAAGGTCGAGGAAGAAGCGGCCTAGGCTTATTTTCCCTCCCCCGCAGGGGGAGGGAGATTTTCGTTCGTTCTTATGCCTGGCCCGTCTCGACCGGCTGCTGGGCGATCTGCTGCTGGCGGGCGATATAGATGGCGGCGAAGTCGATCGGGTCCAGCATGAAGGGCGGATAGAAGCCGCCGTCCGCCGTGGCGCGCGAGATGATCTCGCGAGCGAACGGGAACAGATAGCGCGGGCATTCGATCAGCAGCAGCGGCTCGATGTCCTGCTCCTGGACATTGGCCAGCTGGAACAGGCCGCCATAGACCAGCTCAACGTGGAAGACCGGCTGGTTTTCGTGGCTGGCCTTGATCGACAGCTTCAGATCCAGTTCGAACAGGCCGTCCGGACGGCCCTGGGCCGCCATCTCGACGCCCAGGTCGATGGCCGGCTTGCCATCGATGCGCAGGGATTCCGGCGCGCGCGGATTCTCGAACGAGAAGTCGCGGACATATTGCGCCAGGATGCGGAAGCCGGGACCGGCGGGCTGGCCTTGCTGCGGCTGGGCGCCGTTGGGGGCGTTGGTGTCGGCGGGCGGAGCGGCGTCGGTCATGGGCGTCTTCGATTACGAGAAAGGGCCGATTGGGCCGGGAATAAGGCGCCGCGACTACCACGCCGAGACGCTTGGCCGCAACGTCGCTCGCTCGACGGGGGGCGCGCATCGCCTTGCGTCCGCCTATATGAGACCCTAATCGTCTCCGTGGCGCCTTCTCGCTTGCGCGCCGACAGTCAGGAAGTCCGCCTTGCCCGCCTTTCCGGTCCAGTTCCAGATCGTGATCTTCGCCGTCATCGCGGCGATCGTCCTGTTCCAGCTCTATAATGTGCTGGGCAAGAGGGTCGGCCGTCAGCCGCAGGAGGACGCCAAGGCCCTCCCGCCGTCGCCGACCGCCTCGCCCGAGGCCTCCAAGTCCCCGGCCCTGGACGCCGCGACCCTGGCCTCGGTCGCCGGGCTGAAGGCGCGCGATCCGGCTTTTGACCCCAATCGTTTCGTCGAGGGCGCACGTCAGGCCTATGAGACCATCGTCCGCGGCTACGCCGCCGGCGACCGGGCCGCTCTGACGCCCCTTCTGACCCCTAATGTCATGGCCTCCTTCGACGCCGGCATCGCGGCGCGCGAGACGCGCGGCGAGACCGAGACGGTCGAATTCCTCTTCCCGCCCCGCGCGGACCTGGAAGGCGCCACCGTCCAGGGCGACAAGGCCGTGGCCAAGGTCCGCTTCCTGGCCGAACTGCGCAGCCGCGTGACCAAGGCCTCGGGCGACACCGCCGATTCCGTCACGGGCGAGCCTCTGGTCGAGGAACGCCGCACCGCCGAACACTGGACTTTCGAACGCACCCTCGGGGCCGCTGACCCCAACTGGGTCCTGGCCCGCGTCGAGCCGGCCAACGCCTGATGTCGGCCGTTCTGCGGCGGGTCCGGGCGGCGTCGCTTCTGGCGTCCGCCTTGGCCGCCGCCGCCTGTTCCACCGGTCCCATGACGCCCACGGCGACGACCGCTCCGGGAACAGGGCCGCAGCCCTATGTTCCGTCGCCGGGACCGGCCGCTCCTCTGCCCCCGCCCTCCGATGCTCTCAGTCCCGCCGTCCTGCCGGGTTGGAGTGACGAGGAT
>JBKBXN010000011.1:0-29305 GCA_046314055.1 Brevundimonas sp. | reverse complement strand
GGCCCGGGCGGCGTCGGGCATGACGGTCGGCGTCCACGGCTCGACCTTCGGCGGCAACCCCCTGGCCATGGCCGTGGGTCTGAGAGCCCTGTCGCTGATCAACACGCCCGAGCTGCTGGCCAACGTCAACGAGATCGCCGGCTATCTGAAGCAGCAGCTGGTGGGGCTTCAGTCCCGCTTCCCGGACGTCATCGTCGACGTGCGCGGCAAGGGGATGTTGATCGGGGTCAAGCTGGTTCCGAACAATCGCGAGTTCATGGCCCTGGCGCGCGACACGCAACAGCTGCTGATCGCCGGCGGCGGCGACAACTGCGTGCGCCTGCTGCCGCCGCTGAATCTGACCCTGGAAGAGGCTCGCGAACTGATCGTCCGGTTCGAAGCCGCCTGCGAAGTCGCCCGCGAGAAGTGGGCGGCCTGATCCTTAAAACCGCTCAGCCCCGCGAAAGCGGGGACCCAGGCCTTTACGCGAAAGGCCCGGGACCGGCGGACGTGACAGACATCGGGCCCCCATCGCCCAAAGCACTAGGTCCCCGCTTTCGCGGGGATGAGCGGAGTTAGGCAATGGCCCGGCACTTCCTCGACATCCACCTGCTGGACGCCGCCGATCTGCGGTCCATCCTCGACGACGCCCACGCCCGAAAGGCCGCCCGCAAGGGCTGGCCCCAGGGCCGTCCCGACGCCGACGCGCCGGGCCAGGATCGCGTCCTGGCCATGATCTTCGAGAAGAACTCGACCCGCACCCGGTTCAGCTTCGACGCCGCGATCCGCCAGCTGGGCGGCGCCTCGATCATCGCCACCGCTTCCGACATGCAACTGGGCCGGGGCGAACCGGTCGAGGACACGGCCCGCGTCCTGTCGCGCATGGTCGACGCCGTCATGATCCGCGCCAACGACCATGAGGACGTCGAACGCTTCGCCCGCGTCTCGACTGTGCCGGTGATCAACGGCCTGACCGACCGGTCGCACCCGTGCCAGATCCTGGCCGACCTGCAGACGATCGAGGAACATTCCGGCCCGGTCTCGGGCAAGACCATCGCCTGGATCGGCGACGGCAACAACGTCTGCCACAGCTTCATGCACGCGGCGCCCAAGTTCGGCTTCCACCTGAACGTCGCCTGCCCGGCGGAGTATCACCCCGACCTGCGCGACCTGGCCAAGGGCGGAAACGCCGTCACCTTGACCAGCGACCCGCGTGAGGCGGTCAAGGGCGCTGATGTCGTCGTCACCGACACCTGGGTGTCGATGGGCGACCAGGACTATGAGGCGCGTCTGGCGGCGTTTGAGGCCTATGCCGTGGACGAGGCCCTGATGGACCTCGCCGATCCGGACGCGGTCTTCCTGCACTGCCTGCCCGCCCACCGGGGCGAGGAAGTCACCGACGCCGTCATCGACGGCCCCCGCTCCCTGGTCTGGGACGAGGCCGAAAACCGCATCCACGCCCAGAAGGCGGTCCTGGCCTGGTGTTTCGCGGGCTGACGCCGATCTGATGATCGCCAGACCGCGCGTCGCGCGGTCTGGCTCTTGCTTCCTTACGGTCACGCTTATCGCGCGCCCGGGGAGGCTGAGGCCATGACCACGATTTCCGCTGCGGGTTCCACCCTCACGCAGCAGCTCTATCAGAAGCTGTTTGACCGCCTGAACATCGACGGCGACGACGCCCTGACCCTCGACGAAATCAGCGCCATCGATGCTGGAAACGCTAAGGTTTCCAAAGCTTTCGAAACCTTCGACGCCGACACGGACGGTCGTGTCACCCGCGCCGAAATGACCCCCGCCGAGACATTCGGCGCCGACACCCTGAACGCCCTGATCCAGGCCCAGTCCGGGTCGGAATCCATTTCCGATCAGGAATATCTTGCCGACTGGTTCGCCGAAACGGACACGGACGGCGACGGTTTGGTGTCGAAGTCGGAACGCGAGGCGGCGAGCGATCTGCGCCGCGCGGCGGTCTATGACGCCGGCCATATGGGCGACCGCGTCGTCATGGCCCGGTTCGGTTCGGATCGCGATCAGCCGCTGTCCATCGACGATTTCGCCGTTGGCCGAATGCTGACGCTTCAGCCGACCCAGGTCTTCAGCCTACCCCCCGAGCGCCAGGCCGAGATCCGAAAGTTGATGGAGAGCGTCGGCGCCGACCCGGCCCAGACGACGCCCGCGGGCGATGAACCCCTGGCGTCTCCGGAACAGATCGCGGCCGACCTGGCCGAGCGCGCCTCCGGACCGGCTGGAACCGTGCGCTTCCTCAGCCGCGAGATCGAAGGTCTGAGAACCGCCGAGGCGGCCCGCATCGACGCCGCCCCGATGAGCGACGCCCTGGCCGCCCGACTGTTCCAACAGGCGCTGAACAGCTGGACGCCCGCGGCCATCAGTCGCGAGACGGTCGCCTGATCAACGACCGCTGCTGGCGTCCATGGGCGGCGACGCTGTCCACGGACCCAGGGCCAGAACCCCGTCGTAGCCGCCGTCGTCGAGCGAGCCCAGGATGACGCCGCGCGCCTCGGCGTCGTAACTGGCCATCGACGGACTGACCCCGCAGGCGTCCTGCGAGCAGTTCCAGGCGAACCCGCCCTGTTGTGCGATCTTCAGGCTCAGGGTTTCGCGCGCCGGCAGATGTCCGGCAGCCGGGACGCCCAGGTCAGGATAGTCCTCGAAGGCGGTCTTGCGCGCGTGGATATTGCCGGCCAGGCCGATGACGCGGGCGTCGGGACGGCCTTGTCGCGCCTGGCTGAGCAGATAGCCCATGTTCAACTCGTACCAGGCCTGATCCAGGCCTTCGCCACGGGTCAGGCTGCTGGGTTGGAACAGGTGCAGGCCGATATCGCGGCCGGACATTTTCAACGCGCGCACCCGCATCAGCAGATCCAGCAAGGCCTGGCTGGTTCGCCCGTCCTGCACCGCGCGGGTAAGCAGCGTTGATCCCTCCAGCGTCGCAAGGGCGCTGGCCTCGTCCGGCGCGGCGATGAAGGCGTCTAACGTCGGTTGAAGCGTGTCTTCCAATTCCAGGGCCACGACGACCGGCCCCTGTTCGCTGGCGGCGCAGGCCATCTCGCCGATCGCCTGCGGGGCTTCGGCCGTGCCGTGAAGTTCGCCGATCATGATCACCCGCTCAGGCCGTTCCAGCAGGGCGGACGTTCCTTCAGGTGGAGAACAGGCCGCAATGGCGGCGGCGGTCAGCAAGCTCAGCATTGGATGCCCCTCAACGTCCTGGATTGTAACTGAAGCAACCACAGGGGCGGAATTGTGGTCGGGGGCAGATGTAGGAACGCGCGCCAGACATCAGTCTGACGCGCGTCGCTGATCAAGCTTCCCGCGGCCTAGGTTGCGGGGCGGCTGGCGATCCTATTGCAGGTTCACATCCGACACGCCGCCGACGTCCGGTTGCGTCTTGGTCAGATTGGCCTTCATCACCTGATAGCCGAAGCCCAGCGCGCCCTTGTCCGAGACCCAGACCCGGCCGTCCTCGGCGTCGAAACGGATCAGGGTCAGGTGGGGGTCGTCCTTGCCGTCCGGGTACCAGGCGGCGACGACGGGGTTCCAGTATTTGTCGATCCGCGCGCGGTCCTGGTCGATCGACAGGTCGCCGTGGATACAGGCCTGAACCTTCTGGTCTTTGGCCTGATAGCAGAACATGCCCTGCTGACCGCCGACCGCCACGTCGCGGGCGAAGTCGGTGTCATTGCGGCTGAAGAACCAGATGGTCCCGGTCTCGGGCTCGCCGAAACCGGTCATCGGCTGGTGGTGGTATCCGACCTGGTCCAGGCCCAGCATGCCGGTGTTGGACTCTTTCAGGCTGTTCCAGAATTCCTTTTCCGCCTCGGCGGGGGTCAGTTTGTCGGCCATGGTGCGTCTCCTGTCTGGGGTTCGCAGGATCAACCGCTCGGGCTCGCTCGGGTTCCTGAACCGCCTGTACAGGGCGGCCGGTCGGGAGCAGGCGGCCCTGATAGGAGAGCGAGCCGCCGCCAGCCATCCTAATTCCGAAAACTAAGTTCTGTTTTTTCAGAAGCTTGAAAATAAGAACCGCGATCAACACGGCGTAGCTGGAAGCCGGGTTATGATCCTGACCTGGTCTTTGAAATCGCCATCGCCCCCTGGACTATTTTTTCCGAGTTCCACTTCATCCGAACCCGCGCTCCGATGGCGCTGTGCCACCTGCGACGTGAAAAAAGTCGCCTGGAAACATCGGCTTGCGCAAATGGCGCCTGGCACATGTCACCCTGTTTTAGGGGCCGTCTTCTCGTTTCGTGTCGGACGGGGCGGCGGCGTTCCTCGCCCTTAGGGGGCGGACACCCAGGGCGGCCGTTCCGCCCCGAACAGGGTGGCCATATGGATCAGCAGCAGCATGGCGAGGGCGGCGGCGCCCAGCATGATGAACCGCCACGGCACCATGCGCGGTCCCTTGAACGGGTCGGGCGGCCGCGCGCCGCGCCAGCCGGCGAAGACCATGACGGCCAGGGCGGCGCCAAGCAGGATCAGGGTGGTGGTCAGGCTCATGGGCTCGCAGGTGGCCCAGGCGCGGCGGGGATGCAAGGCGAACCGGCCGCGCTTGATGCAGAGATGTCCACAGGCTGAGGAGTCGCCGCAACATCTAGCGGTTAACCATGCGTTTACACCCTCGATATTGGCGTTATAGCCTCCTTCCCATGGGTCGGGAGCCGAATCAGTGAGCGCAGCGGCGCCTTGGAGCGTGAAGGGTATTGATCCGAAGGCCCGCGAGGTCGCCAAGGATCTTGCGCGCCGCTCGGGCATGACCCTGGGCGAATGGCTCAACTCCATGATCATGGAAGACGAGGAAGAGGGTTACGCCACCCTGCCGCGTCGTCCGGCCGCCTCCGAAACCTTCGAACGCCGCGGCCGCAGCCGCCGTCTCGACGACGCCTATGACGCCGGCGACGAAAGCTGGCAGCGGATCAGCGCCTCCATCGACGCCATCGCCGCCCGGCTTGAGGCCGCCGAGCGCCGCTCGACCGTGGCGATCCAGGGCGTGGATCAGGCCGTGTCTGGCCTGGTGCGCCGCCTCGACGGTCAGGACGCACAGACCAAGGGCCAGGCCCGCCGGATCGACGAGATCTCCGAAGAACTGCGCGAAGGCCATCGCCGCCTGCGCACCTTCGAGCGCGACACCGGTCCTCAGGTCCTGGAGAGCTTCGGCAAGGTCGAGCAGACGATCGGCGCTCTGGCCGGCCGCCTGTACGACATCGAGGAGCGCCAGCGCTCCGGCGTCTCCGAACTGCGTCAGCGGATGGAGGCGGTCGAAAAGGCCGCCGGACCCGGCGTCGGCTCGGATCTGCTGGCCCAGGTCGGCGCCCGCCTCGACCAGGCCCAGAGCCGCACCACCGAGGCGCTGAAGACGCTCGAGCGTTCATTCGCCGAACTGGACCAGCGCCTCCGCGCCGCCGAGGGCCGCGTCGAGCCTGAGGGCGTGCGCGACTCCGCCCGCTTCGAGAAACTGGCCGAGACCCTCTCGCGCCAGATCGAGAACAACCGCGCCGAGATGATGCAACGTCTCGACGCCGCCGAGACCGGCGCCCGCATCGACCGGATCGAACAGGCGGTCCGCACCGTCGGCGACCAGTTGAACGCGTCCGAGATCAAGGGCGCCCAGGGGCTGGAGGCCATGGGCCGCGAGGTCCTGAAGATCGCCCAGAACCTGAACGCCCGGGTTCAGACGGTCGAGCGCGAGGCCGTCGGCCGCGCCGAGGCCATCACCCGCAGGGTCACCGAGGCGGTCGGCCGCAAGGTCGACGCCGACCTGTCGCGTCACGCCGCCCGCGTGGACCACGAGTTCGCCCGCCACGTCGACCGCGTCGACCAGCGACTGACCGCCAGCGACGACCGCCACGCCCTGGCGCTCGAGAAGCTGGGCGGCGAGATCACCCGTATCTCGGACCAGCTCAGCGACCGCATCTCCCAATCCGAGCGCCGCTCGCAGCAGGCGCTGGAGGACATCGCGCGCCGCCTGTCGGAAAGCTCGGAGAAGATCGAGCAGCGCTATGACCGCGCCTCCGGCGAACTGGCCGAGCGGATGCGCCTCAGTGAGGAACGCACGGCCCGTCTGGTGGCCGAGGCGCGCGACACCATGGATGCGCGACGCCAGACCGTATCCCGCGACGACGCCTCGCTGGACATTCCCGACAGCGAACCATCAGAACCGGCGCGGCGCGCCGTCGCCGAACGCGCCGTCGCGGCCTCGGTCTCCGCCCCGGTCGAGGCCGACTGGCGTTCGACGGTCTTCCCCGAGGACTCCTTCGACGCGGACGACGACTGGTCCATCGATCCCGTCTCGCCCGAAGCGGCCATAGCCACGCCCTTCCCGGCGGCGCCCTCGGCCGCCGTTATGGCCGAGCCCGTCCGGCCGGAGCCGGAGGCGCTGCCCGAGCCGCCGACGTTTGCGGCCGCGGCCGACCCAGAGCCCGAGCCCGTCATCCAGCCCTTCGCCGGCTTCGGCGGCGCCGATGTCGACGACGCCCTGGACGCCACGGCGGGCGGGTTCGCCGCTCCGCCTGAAGCGCCGGTCGCCAAGACCGTCGCTGCCCCTGTCGCTGCTCCTGCGATATCGGACGGCGACGACGACTTCCGCGGCGACACCGAGTTCGTCGATCCGCGCCGGATCCGGGCCAGCATGGGCGCCGCCGCCGCCGCCGGTCGCGCCGCCTCGACCCGCAGCACGATCGACGCCGCCCGCGCGGCCATGACCACGCCCGCCCTGCCGGCCGAGGCCCCGCCCCGCCAGGGCTTCGGCCTGGCGCCCAAGCGCGGCGGCAAGTCCAAGCTGCAGGAGCGGTTGGACAAACAGGCCGCCCGGGACGGATCGACGGTCAAGAAGGCCTTCCTGGCCTCGGTGACGGCCGTAGCCCTGACCGGCGGCGGCTACGCCTTCCTGACCATCGCCGATGGTTCGGGGCTGTCCGACCTTGAACTGCCCGGACTGACGGGCACGGCCGCCGCGCCAGCCTTGACCTCCACTTCGGACACGCCGATCGCCATGGCGATCACGCCGACCGACGCCGTCCCGACCTCCGACGCCGGCGCCGCTGAGTTCGAGCGCGCTGTGGGCCGGATCGAAGGCGGCGATATGGAAGGCGTCGAAGAACTGAAGCGCGCCGCCAACCTGGGCTACGGCCCCGCCCAGACCTATCTGGGCCAGCTCTATCTGACCGGCGCCAACGGCGTCTCCGCCAATCCCGCCGAAAGCCGCCAATGGGGCCGTCGCGCGGCCGAGGCCGGCGACCCCGGGGGCATGCACCTCTATGGGATGCAACTCTACGAAGGCGACGGCGGCGTGGCCAATCAGGCCGAGGGGCTGATCTGGCTGCTCCGGGCGGCCGAGCGCGGCCTGACCGACAGCCAGTACAATGTGGCCCGCATCTATGAGACCGGCGCCGACGGAGTCGCCAAGAACCCCACCGAGGCCTTGAAGTGGTACATGATCGCCGCGCGCAACGGCGATAGCGAAGCCCAGGCGGCTGTCACCCGCCTTCGCCCGGCCGCCTCCGCCACCGCTCAACGCGCCGCCCGCACCGCCGCCGACGCCTTCGTGCGCCAACAGGCTCAGACCCAGGCTCAGGGTTAGGCCCAGGGTTTGGCAAAGGGTTAGATCTTAAACCTTTGCGCGTACGGGTGGCGGCGCGCCGCCCGCGTCGCTAAAGATCAGCTGTCGCCTTTCGGCGTCTCCCGTTCCGCTCCAGCCGAAGGCGCGTCCTTTGGACATCTATCTGCCGATCGCCGAGGTTTCGGTGAACTGGCCGACCCTGGTGATTCTGGGGGCGGTGGTCGGGTTCGTCTCGGGCCTGTTCGGCATCGGCGGCGGCTTCCTGATGGCGCCGATCCTGGTGTTTCTGGGCATTCCTCCCACCGTCGCCGTCGCCAGCCAGGCCAGCCACGTCGTGGCCTCCTCGACCTCGGGCGTCATCCGTTACGCGGGCCAGGGGGCGGTCGATTTCCGGATGGGCGGAGTCATGGCTGCAGGCGGCGCCGTGGGCGCGGTCGCCGGCGTCGAACTGTTCCGCTACCTGCGGCTTCTGGGCCAGGCCGATCTGGTCGTGGCCCTGTCCTATCTGATCTTCCTCGGCGTCATCGGCTCCCTGATGCTGCACGAGAGCCTGACCGAAATCCTGCGCCGTCGGCGCGGCGAGCCGGCGCCGCGCAAGGATCGCCGTCGGCCCCTGTGGCTGTACGGCCTGCCGCTGCGGATGAAGTTCCCCAAGTCCGGCCTCTATATCAGCGCCCTACCACCGTTCGGCCTGGGCGTCTTCGCCGGCGTCCTGTCGGCCATCATGGGGGTCGGCGGCGGCTTCATCCTGGTGCCGGCCATGCTCTATGTGCTGCGGATGCGAGCCGGGGCGGTGGTGGGCACCAGCCTGTTCCAGATCATCATCACCACGGCCATCACCACCATTCTTCAGGCCGGCCGCAACCAGACGGTCGATATCCTTCTGTCCACCATCCTGCTGCTGGGCGGGGTGGTCGGCGCCCAGATCGGCGCGCGGTTCGCCGGCCGATTCCGGGCGGAGGAGTTGCGCGCCGCTCTGGGGCTGATCGTCCTGCTGGTCGGCATCCAGATGGGGCTCGATCTGTTCGTCCGGCCAAGCGACATCTTCCTGCTCGCGCCGGGGATCTCGGACTGATGCTGGCGCTTCCCCCACCTCCGCCCGCGATAGAGGCGCCCGCTCCGGACCGGTCCGAGGCCACGACCGGCGAACTGCGCGTCGCCGCCGCCCTGACCGACGCCCAGGTGCGGGTCGATTCCAGCTTCACGGGCGCCTCGATCGTCCTGTACGGCGCGGTCTTCAACCCGACGGATCAGCCGGCCGATGTGGTCGTGGTGGTGCGCGGCCCCGACGCCCCGGTCCGCTTGGTCAAGAAGACCCGCAACATGGGCGTCTGGCTGAACAGCCGTCCGGTCCTGTTCGAAGGCGCGCCCGGCTTCTACATGACGGCCTCGACGCGCCCCCTGTCGGACATCGCCGACTTCGGCCAGTTGCGCCGGTTGGGCGTCGGGGTGGACCATCTACGCATCGACGCGCCGGAAGAGGCCGGGACCGTGACCCGCTACGGGGTGCGCGACGTCGTCGTCAGCCGTCTGGGCGACGACTATCTGGACTGGCGCCGCGCCGTGATCCGGCTGAAGGAGGCGGCGGCCCTCTATGACACCGACCCCGACGGGGTCGAGTTCGTGGATCGCGGCCTGTTCCGGGCTGAGGTCAAACTGCCCACCGTCGCCCCGACCGGGAAATACTATGCCGAGGTCTGGCTGTTCCAGGACGGGGAGCCCAGATCAGTGTCCAACATGACCCTGACGGTCGAGAAGGTCGGGCTGGAGCGCGACATCTATGAGTTCGCTCATCGTCGCCCCTGGCTGTACGGCCTGCTGTGCGTCGTGTTGGCGGCGCTGACCGGCTATGGGGCCTCGCGCCTGTTCAGCCGTCGGGACTGAAGCCCAGTTCGGCGCGCAGGGCCTCGGCCGTCAGCCCGCCCGCCCTCAGTTCCGCCAGGGTCACCGAACGGTCCCGCTTGGCGTAGCGCCGTCCGTTGGGCCCGGTCAGCAGGCGGTGGTGGCGATAGACGGGCGCAGGCCAACCCATCAGCGCCTGAAGCAGGCTTTGCACATGGGTCGCCTCGAACAGGTCTTCGCCGCGGATCACATGGTCGATCCCCTGCAAGGCGTCGTCGTGGGTCACGGCCAGATGATAGGCGACGCCCGTATCCTTCCGCGCCAGCACCACGTCCCCCGCCGCATCCGGACGGACGGGCACGACGCCGCTCTCGCCGTTGGGGCCCGCGCCCTGTTCGATGAAGCGAAGCCCGGTCCAGGCTCTTTCGCCCAGGGCGTCACGCGCCCGATCCAGCGACAGTCGCCAGGCGAATGGACGACCGATGTCCAGAAGACGGGCTTCCTCGTCCGCCGGATGAGGGCCGGGACGGGCCGCCTCCATGGCGCCGTGCGGCGCATTCCCGATCCCCGCGAGCACCTCCGTCCGTGTACGGAAGCAGCGATACAGAAGCCCGCGCTCCCGGAGGTCGTCGATGACGGCCGCATAGTCCGCGAGATGGGCCGATTGCCGCCGCACCGGCGTCTCCCAGTCCAGGCCCAGCCAAGCCAGGTCCTCGAGAATGCCGGTTTCGAACTCGGGACGGCAGCGGGTGGGGTCGATGTCCTCTATCCGCAGCACGAACCGCCCGCCCGCCGCCTTCGCCGCAGACCAGGCGGTCAGGGCCGAAAAGGCGTGGCCCTTGTGCAGACGGCCGGTGGGGGAGGGGGCGAAACGGGTGGAGAACATCTGGGCGATCCTAGCGGTTTCCGGACCCGAACGGCGCCCCGCTCTTTCCGAGATCGTCCCTGCGCCCTAAGCAGGACAAATGCCCGTCGCGCCCACAGCCCAGGACATCGCCGCCGCCCGTGCAGCCCTGGCTGACGCCGACCCCGCTCTGGCCCGCGCCCACGCCCAGACGCCGGCGTTCGAATGGCGGTTGCGTCCCGGGGGCTATGAAGGCCTGTTCCGCATGATCGTGGAACAGCAGGTCTCGGTCGCCGCCGCCGCCTCGATCTGGGCGCGCACTGTCCAGGGGCTGGGCGGGGCGGTGACGCCGGACGCGGTGCTGGCTCACGACATTGACGCCTTGCGCGCCTTTGGGCTGTCGGGACAGAAGGCTAAGTACGGTCGCGAGATCGCCCTGGCCCAGGTCGAGGGCCGCGTCGATCTGGACCATATGCAGAGCCTGTCCGACGAGGATGCGATCGCCGCCTTGACCGCTATCAAGGGCGTCGGCAAATGGACGGCCGAGACCTATCTGATGTTTTGCGAGGGCCGGCTGAACGTCTTTCCCGGCGGCGATGTGGCCTTGCAGGAGGCGATACGCTGGGCCGACCGCGCCGATCAGCGGCCGAACGAGAAACAGGCCTATGTCCGCGCCGAGATCTGGCGGCCGCACCGCGGGGTGGCCGCACACCTGCTGTGGGGATGGTATGGCGGCGTGAGACGCGGCGAGATCGTGTTGGAGGACCCCGCCGCGTGACCCCGCTCGATCCCGCCCTGACCGAGCCGCTGCGCGATCCCCGCACCGTGCTGGCCGCCCTGGACTTCGCCGGGGTGGCGGTCTTCGCCGCCACCGGCGCCCTGGCCGCCGCGCGCGAGAAGCACGACGTCATCACCTTCGCCTTCTTCGCCGCCATCACCGGAGTGGGAGGCGGCACCCTGCGCGATCTGCTGCTGGGCCTGCCGGTCTTCTGGGTGCAGGACTGGCGCTATATGGCGATCTGCCTGCTGGCGGCCGTGGCCATCTGGCTGATTGGTCAGCGCGACTGGCGATTCCGCGCCCTGCTGTGGCTCGATGCGATAGGGCTGGGCGCCTATGGCGTTATGGGGGCGGCCAAGGCCGAGGCGGCCGGCGCCCACCCTCTGATCTGCATCGTCATGGGCACCCTGACCGCCTGTTTCGGCGGGGTGGTGCGCGACACCCTGGCGGGTCAGCCCTCGATCCTGCTGCGGCGCGAGATCAATGTCACCGCGGCTATACTGGCGGCGACCCTCTATATCGTGCTGCGGATCCCCGAGGCGCCGATCTGGCCGGCGGCCATCGTCGCCGCCCTCGCCGGCTTCATGCTGCGGGCCGGCGCCCTGCGCTGGGGCTGGACCCTGCCGGGTTTCCCGGAGCGACATTGAGCCCTTTTCGTCGTCTCTTCGTCATGGCGGCGTCTTCGAATCGGGCGTAGGCTGGACGCCTCGGACTTAGGGAAGGAGACGCGTCTTCAATCCTGTAGCTTCCATACCCCCCGCCGCGAACGGGAGGACCTGATGCAGGTCCTCCACCGACCGCCGTCGGGCTTTCCCGCCCTCGTCTTGAACGCGGACTTCCGGCCGCTGTCCTACTATCCGCTGTCGCTCTGGCCGTGGGAGGAGGCGGTCAAGGCGGTCTATCAGGACCGGGTGGACGTGGTGTCGCTGTATGACAAGGTGGTCCGCTCTCCGTCGATGGAGATGCAACTGCCCAGCGTCATCGCGCTGAAGAACTATGTCGATCAGGATCGCAGCCCCGCCTTCACCCGTTTCAACGTCTTCCTGCGCGACGGCTTCGCCTGTCAGTACTGCGGGGAATCGACCGAACTGACCTTCGACCATGTCATTCCCCGCTCGCACGGCGGCCGCACGACCTGGGAGAACATCGTCGCCGCCTGCGGCCCCTGCAACCTGACCAAGGGCGGCCGCACCCCCCGGCAAGCCATGATGCCGATCCGTCGCGAGCCCTACCGACCCAACGCCTGGCAACTCCAAGACGCCGGCCGACGTTTCCCGCCGCACTATCTGCACCAGAGCTGGCTCGACTACTTGTACTGGGACATCGAGCTCGAACCCTAGAGGGGGCCCGAAGATCTGTTCTTTCGTGATCCGTGATCGGTCCATTCTGTCCGTCTTTCAGGTACGGTCTCCAGTGATCTGCTGGGATATCAGGGGGACGCGAGAAGGCGACAATTTGGGCAGGTCGAATTACAATCGGTCGGCGATGGAATAAGCCCGACTAAGACGTTTCAAAATCCCGACTTTGCGTGGAGAGGATTGTCCTGTGCTCCGAACGGCGTTCAGAAACCTGAGCGGCATCAGCGGACTGCATTTCGCAGCTCTCGTGTCGACCACTGCCGCCTGCGGTTTTTTTTGGTGGGTATCCAGCCTTGCTGCAGCCTTCGACCATTTGAGCAGCGGTCTGGCCGATGAAAGAGTGGGCATGTCTCTGCTGTCGGTGGTGCGGTGGGCAGCGCTCATTTTGCCGATGGGCGCGTGGACGTCTGCGGCTCTTGGACTAAAGCGCGTGTCCATGGCGGCGTGCGGCGCGCCGTGGCTTTTCGTTTTGGTTGCTGTTGGTTGGACCGCACTGTTTGAGTAAATCGTCGGACGACCTCGCAAGGCATGGGACCCACGATGCGAGGTCGCTACCCAAGGGTTCTGGTCGCCCTGGCGGAGAACTCAGAGGAACGTGAATTCCTGAACGGCTTACGCGGACGATCACTGTATCCCGCCATCGAGGCGGCGGCGCAGCTCTGCCGCCGCCTCGATGGAGCGGCTTTTTTGAAGGTCAAAAGTCGATGGGTGTTTTACGGACAAGATCGACGTAAAGTGGTGGGCGCGTAATGACCATGCTTCCTTCACGCTTCGAATAGAGCAGGCCGAAAAATACAGAGGCGCGGATTACAATAAGAGGATCGCCGTCGACAGGAATCAGCCTGCAATCGATAAGGTGCGTTTTTTTTGCTGTGATCTGAAGTTCGGTGAGGCGAGCATCCTCGGCGACACCCGTGTAAAACATGACCAAATCAACATCACGAGGAGCATCGACCGTTCGGTCTGCGAAGCTTCCTCCAATGAGCAATGCGTATGGGGCCACGCCTGTGTCGGCTACTCGACCGATCAAGCGGTGCACATTGCGGGCGAGGTCGGCGCGCTGTGGCGTGTACCCCCAGTCCGCGTCAAGATCGCGCAGGCGCAAATGGAACGGGAAAGCGCTCAGAGGGGTGGCGCGCCTTTCGCCATCAGGGAATGGTGAGAAACCTGAGTTGCGAATACGTTGATAGGCTTGAACTAGTAAATGGCGCAGAGCATCGGCGCTTGGTCCGACAAAGCCCTGCCGCCTTACCCGCCTAGCCGAGGAAGGCGGCGGCGAGCCGTCGCCGAAGGAATGGATATCGGCCGCCGCCCCGTCTTTGTCGGCATGGGAGGGAGGGGCTCCGTAGGTATGACTAGGCACCCTGATCTGTTTCGATTCTTGATTTAAACACGATGACCGAACGCAGCACCGAACATTCCCGACCTGGCGATCGCGCCGCGTGGAGGAGTCTGCCGGGGAAGTGGGCCAGGCGGCCCGGCTTGGGGTAGACCGACGCAAGAATCTGATCTTGGTCCTCGTTGAAAAACACCGTCTCCCCAGCCCAGTTGGGACGCCATTCCGGGTGGGCATAATATATGGTCGTGAACTGCCCCGGCCCAGTGTGGTCCCTGTGCAGATGACCATCTCCCCCAAAGGTGTGACCGTTCGCATAAACCCGTGTCGGGAGGTGCCCCTTTAGCGGGCCGGCTTGCAGCATGCGCCAAAGCTCCAAGATGGGCGTGACGAGCGGTCGTCCGATCAGATCGTGCTCGCAGTCCTTGACGCCGTCATCGTTGTCGTCGCCTCCAAAATGGGAATGCCAGAAACCATAGGCTGTTTGGTCCGGGCTAGCCTTCCATCCGTAGCGCCAAATATTCAGGTCCATCAGTCCCGATAGGCGAATCTGCAGTTCCTTAGGAACAGCATCGTCCCAGATCTCGACCGGCGCC
This sequence comes from Brevundimonas sp., assembly GCA_046314055.1. Classification (GTDB taxonomy): domain Bacteria; phylum Pseudomonadota; class Alphaproteobacteria; order Caulobacterales; family Caulobacteraceae; genus Brevundimonas. Next base: position 15,002 of record JBKBXN010000011.1, on the reverse strand, counting down.
GTGCCGGGCGCGGCTCCGCGAACGATTTCCAAAGGCGCGACATTGAAGCCATGGGCCGCATCCAAGTCCTGTTGGGGCGCACCGCCGAGCCAGCTTGAAACGAGGCGCATGTCGTCAAGCCGCCCAGCTCTCGATCTCGCCCGCATTCGGTCAAGCTGAGCTTCATCGCGACAAGTGGGAATCGTCGCTCCAATCCTCGAATACCGCCGCTTTCGCAGAGACTCTTCGATCCATCGCCTCGGAGGTTACCGGGAAAGACCAGGCATTTCGCGACGGCCCGGTCTTCACCTCCCCAGATGCTGAAGGCGTGCGGGTCGTCTTTCCCCGTCCTGGAACCTTTCCCACACGGTTGACGGCGCTCCATCGTCACCTTGCCGAGGATTCGGCTCCGCCCGTTTTCAGGGGGATGATTGCGCTTGTTGCTCTGACCAACTGCCATCCGTTCTGGGACGGCAATGGGAGGACTGCGCGGATCGTCGCCAACCTAATCTTGAATGCGCTGACAGACGTCAGACTCGGTCTATAGGTCGCGTCCATGAGGCCCGACGAACTGAACGACACTCTGGATGCAATGCAGGCTGCGGCGGGCGGCGACGCCGACAAGGCGCCCGGACTGATCGAGGTCCAGACCGACAACTGGATCAACAGCCTGTCGGCTATGCCGACGGGCAGGCCTCAGATCATCGTAGACGGCGTCCGCATCAGGGACATCAAGGTCGCCATCGGCGCCTCCAGCGAGACGAGGGTGTTGACCTGTGCCGAGGCTGGAGAACGGGGCGAGCCGTATCGTGACCTGGCGGCTTACGGCTGAGCGGCTTTGCCGCAGAGCATTGGCCGCGCTGGCGTGATCAGAGCGAGAGGAGGTGCGGCTTAAGCGCGTCCACCGTCTCGGTAAGGCCTGCGGCTTCCGTGTCGAGAAGCCGCGTGTCGGCCGTCTTTTCAGGCTTTGCTCGTCCTTGGGTTCGTCGCCATCGTCAGGCCTCTGCCTCCAGGGCGGTGGTGAAGCCTGTCGCGGCGGCCTCGAACGTGGAGGCCGCCTCAAGGCGTTCCGGCGTCGGGGAGAAAGCCTCTAGCTCCCACACGGCCCATGTCGAATGGGGCTCCGGCGGGTGAAGCGTCCATTGGCCAGGCGCATGGAGTTGCGCCAGTCTGTAGGCCCACCGGAAGTAGGGCTGGCCCGTCAACAGCTCCGTCCCAGAGCTGTTTTGCAAGGCCAACCGGAGCAGTTGGGCGTCCATGGATACCGCATAGGGGCCATCGAGATCGGTGATGAGTCGACGCAGCGAGCCTCGGTCGTCCTGCGCCCAAGCGGCGTAAGCCAGGGCGAGGCGGAAGAGGGCGATGGACCCGTCCTCCAGCGACGTTTCGATGCGGTCCATCGCAGCGCGGATATCGACGGCGGCCAGTCGCCCGGCGCCGATCAGCATGTCCCATTCCGGCCACGGCAAGCTGGAGAAGGGTTCGGCGAAGACCTTTCCGTTTTCACGGGTCATCAGCAGCGGCAGGCTAGGGGGGAGGTAGGTCATGGCCCGGTCGACCACCTGGGCTGCCGCTGGCGCTTCGGCGTCCGGAGGGGGCACAAGCACGATGTCGGCGTCCTGGGCGTGGTTTCGCAACGGCGGTCGCCCGAGCGGTATAGGAATCTCGACAGTCTGGCGTTCGTCGCCGACCACTTCGAATGCAACAGTCCCAGCGCCCCATGGAGCTTCCGTCACCAGACGATAGGGACCTGGCGCTAGGCGGCGCCACGATTGGGTCTCGACCTCGATCGCATTGATCTCGAGAATGGGCGGAGCGCCGCGTTCAGACTTCCCGATCGCTTCAACCCTTATCATCGGCGTGGTGCGAAGCAGTCCGACTGCAGCCTTGTCGCCGGCCGGGGGGAAGACGAAGCGAACATTGGGCCACACCTCGAACCAGGACTGTCCCGGAAGTGCGGTGACGATCTCGACGTCCGGCATCCGCACGCTCGCGCGCCGTTTGAGGACCGTGGCGACGCGCGTGGCCATGACCTCAGTGGCGGCGGGGGAAGCGCCATTCTCGAAGATGTCAGGACCCGTCTCATGGGGCACCATGCGAGGGCTTCCACTGCCGTCTTCATCAAGAACGGCGCCGAGGGCGCCCGCGGCGTCGTAGTCATCGGGTCCAAACGCGGCCATCAGGTCGCCGCCCGCCGAGATGGCCTTGAGGTTGAAGCCATCGCGATCCGGCGCCGGCGGCAGTTTCAGGAGCGTAAAGGCGAAGCCGACGTCTGCGGCCGTCTTGGGCACGAAGAGGAACGGGGGGGCGGCTTCCCAGTCGTCTAGCGGCGTGCATACGGCCGCGATGCGGCGATGGGCGGGCGCAAACCCCTCAAACGGCATGGGGGGCGTGGTCGTCAGCGGAAGTTCGAGGGCGCGAGCGGGCGGCGTCAGGGTGATCTTGATCGTGGAGAGTCCCTCCAGGGGATCGGCGCTTACCCGTAAAGGCACGGTTTCGACGGGGACGGCACAGGCCGTGAATCGCCATTCCCGCTCGAGCCGGCCTAGGACCTTCATCGTGGGGCGCTGGACGTGGCCTTTGTCTTGGGCTTGTCGGACCACATCGGGCGCGACCAACCATTTGAACAGAGGATAGAGGTCGATCGCGGCCTCGCCGGTGAGCCAGTCGAAAACGAAGGCGTCACCGGCGGCCTCAGGCACCCGTATCGTCGCCTGACGAAGAGCGCCCAAAAGCGTGCGCGTCAGAAGTCCGCGACCGTCGATGACGGGCGCGTACTGCTCCTGCTCGGTGGCGCAGCACAGGAGGAGGCCGTTCTTCGGGTCCGGTTTGACCGCAGCGTCGTCGGGGGGACTGGGGCGGATCGCGCTGACGTAGATCGAATCGACGTCTAGGTTCTGGCAGGCATCGACGACGAGCAGGACATTTTTGAACCGCAGCCCCTGGAGGAAGTCCGCGTAGCTGTGGATGTCCAGATTCTTGCTGCTCGCATCGGCGGACCAGTCGGCGGAAAGGAAGATGGGGCCGGACCTGGCGAGATAGTAGCCGTGCCCAGAGAGGAAGACGTAGAGGGTGTCGCCGCCTTGATCCTGCTGCACGGCTCGCATTGAGGACCAGATGGCGTCTCGGTCCGCCGTGAGCGCCGTGATACCCGCCGGCAGCGTCGGCGGCTTGCTTGGCGCCAAATGTAGCCGGATCCGGTCGGGCGCGACGCCGATCTCGAGGAGCCAGTCCACCACCTCGAGCGCGTCCTTGACGCTCCCATCGAGTTTGGGGAGGTGGGGGTAGGCGTCGATGCCGACGACGATGGCGGCCGCGGTCATCGGCGACCTACAAGAAGGCGGCGAGGCGAGTATAGAGCGCGGATTGGCGCCAGTAAGCACCGTGCGAGTCCGGGAAGGGGACGCCTGACGTGATCTCCACGTCAGTCACGCCCTTGCCGCCGGTGAAGAAGCGCTCCGCGCAGTACCCCAGGAAGTCGTTGCGGTCGTAGAAGTTGAGCCAAGCTGGAAAGTCCGCGGGAAGCGGCGAGCCCAGGCGGATGGTCTCCATGGAATCGCAGGCGGTGAAGAAGGAAATCTGCGAACCTGCGGTGATCAGCTTGGTGATGTTGGCCGGCCGGTCTGGAGAGGTGATCAGGTTTACGAGATGCTCGCCGCCCAGGCTGTGGCCGATCACGGCGACGGGGCCCTGCAGTTTGCCGATCTCCGAGCGCAGGAGGTCCAGCACGCGATCTCCACGCCTTTGGGTGAGGAGGATGTCGCCGACGCCCGGGCTGACCGCAGTCATGAGACCGTCACGACGGTTCTTGCCGGCGCTGGTCGCCCTGCTGAGCACCCATCCCTTGACCTTGTTCTTCAGCCAGTCGTCGAGGCCCATCACGCCTTCGCTCAGCCCCTTCTCGACCTGTTCAACGACGGCGTCCCGCTCCGCTGAGATGAAGAGGGCGTCCGGACCCTCGCCTGGCTCGCCGCGCGCGTCCAGCAGAACGAGGGCGACGATCGCACGCGCCGTCGCCTCAACAAGTACAGGGTCGTTGACCGCCCCGGCTGCCGTCGCCGCCTCGGTGACGGTGGGCGCACCTTCGCCTTCGGCCAGCCACAAGGCAGCCTTGCGCACGGCGCCCGGATCAACGCCGCCGGCAGGCGCCGGCAGGGACAGTGCTCGCAGCTTGGCCTTGAAGGCTTCGCTCGGCAACGCTTGGCCCGGCAGAGCTGCGGTTGGTGGACGCCCGCGCAGCGCCACGATCCTGAGTTCGAAAAGCGGGTCTTCCAGAAGCTGGGCCCAGAGCGCGGCCTCTTCTTCGGGCGAGGTGGGCGTAATCCCCTTGGCTGCGCCGTCAGGTGGCAGCATTTTGTCGATGAGCTGAGATGTGACCCTGACCCCTTCAGCTTCGCCCCAGGAAACGCCGGAGACGACGACGTCCGGTCGACCAGCCTTTGCCAGCCCGTTTCGGATGTCCTTCAGGGTCTGTTCGTAGCCGCTTTGACGCACGCCCGTGCCGTGCACAAAAAACAGATGGCTCATGGTTGGTCTTCCCCTGATCCCCTGGCAAACGGTCGCTCGGGAATATGTTTTTGTCAACGCGTGGTTGCGTTCATATGGTCTATCGGGCCTCTGGAATTTCGGCGAGGCAGGCCTCGAGTCTGCTGCGCCCGCCCCATCTTTCGAACAGGGCTTGGGCATGCGTCGTAACGCGGGCGTCGCTCAGAGGGCGGGGGGCCCGATTCTGCATGCCTGGAAAGAGAAGGATGGCCGACGAGGGCGCCTGGAACCGGGCGACGGCGTCGCTGTAGTTGGCAGGGCGGTCAGTGTCGGGCAGCCCGTTCAGCCGGCGGTTCATGGCGACGGAGGCTTCTCCAAGCTCGTTCGCTGGTCCCTTGTCCCCGACAATGCCGTAGGCGAAGCGACCGCCGTTCCCGAGGGTCATGGCGACGACGGGCGTGCGGTTGGAGGCCCCACGACGCTCGAACTCGGTGTTTCCTAGCGGCAAGACAAGGCTGGAGACGGTCAGGGGATCGATCCATTTGGTCGGGTCGCAGTCGCCCACCCTGTTGAAGCCGCCGTTGACGGCGACGTCCGAAGTCATGGAGACGAGATAGCCTTGCGCGGTGAGGCAAGGCCCGCCGGTGGCGCGATCGCGTTCGATCACACTGTCGCTGAGGATCGCCCAAGTCCGGTCGAGAGGGCGCCAGTCGGAGGCTGCGGCGGTCTCGAACTCGGAGATGGTTCTTCCTCGCCGCATGGCGTTGAGGATGTTGTTGATCGCCAGGGTCCGGGCGCGGGGATCCTGCGGGTGGTATGAAATGGCGGTGCCGTCGGTGTTGACCTTGAGGCTGGAGACGAAGAGGAGTGGCCGGGATCCATCAATAGCGCCCGCTTGGCCGGCCTCGTAAACATTGAGGGTCTTTGAACCGCGCTCGTCAGGCCGCTGAAAGGCCAGGGCGAAGCCGCAGTCTTGCGCGCTGGCTGACCCGGCCGTGACGAGACTCATGAAGCCAGCAACCACAGAAAACGGTCGGTGCATCGCTCAACCCCAAATAACGAACAGTGATATGCAAAAGTCCTGTCTTGTCCAGTGAGATAGACGCTCGCGTGACGCGTTTTTCAGAGTTTGTTGGAGACGCGGTCAGGTCGTCGGATGCTGCCTATAGCCCTGACCTTGCGGAAGGCGGGGCGCCCTGATGAAGCCCGTCCGAATGTCGCCTTCCGGCGGAGAGCTAATGTCCAACGCTGGCGCGTTTGAGCCCTGTCGCGATGGAAATCTCCCTGCTGTCCGCCCTTATGGGGCCTCGTCCGTGCTCGGTTTGCAGATCAGGCAGTAGTCGGACACGCCAGCGAAGGGCGCGAGGTCGAAATAGTCCTGCAGGACGGACTCGGCGACACAGAAGGCGCCTTCCACCCAAGCCTGGTCGAAGGAATAGCAGGATCCGACGATGAAGAGGGGCGGGCCGCCCCCGGTGATGGCCTGCGACGGCGCCCGGACCGCGTTCATAGCCGAACAGATATCGTAGTGGGCCGACCAGCCGTGGTAACCGCCGCCGAACGGGTTCTGGCCCCAGTCCTGGAAGTAGACGGCCGTCGGCGCCGGCAAATTGGCGATCTCGGCGCCATGCGCCTCGGCGAGCTGTTTCATCAGGATGCCGGCGAGCGGACCGTCCACGGGAACGGAAGTCGGGCCGAAGATGGGCTGGTTGATCATCGACGGCGCCTCGACATAGTCGGTGCTCGTCTGCAGCTCGCGCCAGAAGTTGGAGAAGTTCATATCGTCGTAGCTGGCCAGCAGGACGTAGGGGCCGCCGGTCGTGCCCGGCCCGTTCGGGACGTTGTTGCCGAAATAATAGACCATGCGCAGGGGCAGGTCGGTGATCGTCGGGCCGCCGACCGACTGGGTGTCCGGGGCGCCCGGAATCGGCGAGAGCCGCGGAGAATTCGCGCATAGGCCCGCGCTCGGCGCCCACCAGGCCTGGTCGAACAGCAGCACGGCCTTGATCGCCGGCTGGTCGATGGAGGACTCGAGGTAATATTTCACCTCGGGCTGATTGAGGATGTAGGTGGTCTCGCAGCGCGAGGCGACCTCCTCGAGCGCGCGGCGCGGCATAGCGAGGAAGAGATAGTCGGCGACGACCGGCGCTTCGCAATCCATCGCGAAGTAGCAGATCGTCTGCTCGGCCGTGTCGCTGTAGGCGAGGTTCAACAGTTGCTGATTATAGAAGACGCCGGAGCCGGGGTATTTGGCCGCAGCCTGTTCGACAGCCTCGGCCAGGGCCTGGAACAATAGGCTATAGCCGCCGTTCAGGCGGCAGTAGACGGTCGATGAGCCATAATCGTTGTTGGCCTGCATCGCGTCGGCGGCGTTCCAGTTGATGACGTTCGAGGTGTAGCCGTTGCCGTCGGCGCAATAGTCGTAGCCTTCGTCGCCGAGTTGGTCGTAGAGCAGGTTCCAGTAGCCCATGTTCTGGACAAGAGTGCCGGCCGGGAAACTTGGTGTGGCGACGCCGCCGCCGACGGCGCCGGATGCATAGTAGGCGCACCAGGCGGGCCGGGCGGCGTTGTCCTGCTTGAGGCCGGGGGCGAAGACCGAAGCGATCTGGCCCAGGACGTTGTCGGCCGTGTAGGGCTGGGGAACGGTCTTCAGAAAGTTCAGGAACTCGCCGTTGAAATTATAGGGCACCGAGCCTGGCGAGGTGATCAGGGATTCATAGGTGGTCTGGCCCCGCAGATAATACATCCGGTCGGGGCTCTCGACGAAGGGCACGACGAGGTTCTGCAGTCCCATTTCGACGATCATGTTCTGGACCAGGACATGGCCCTCGACGATGGCGTTGGGGAAATTGGAGTCCGTGGCGAACCGCATGCCGCCGAACTCGGCGTAAAGCCCGCCGCCTCCAACGTCGTCCGGGAAGGTGTAGGTGTAGATTCGGCCGCCGGGCCGCTCGCTCCATTCGTAGAGTCGGACAGTGTCGCCGGCCTGGAGCGTTCCCCCGGTCAGAAGCCGGTAGGCCGTGTAGAGGCCTGATGCGCCGGCGCCGACGATGACATAGTTCGCCATGTTCCCGTTTCCCCGTCCGGGCGCGCTCCATCGGCGCCGCTTGACAGTGCAGGATATGCACACGCAACTTACAATTGCAAAGTCAGCGCCTTCGACGTGAGGGCGATCGGGGGATTGCATGACCGACGTCCGACAATTCGACATCATCGTGATCGGTGGAGGGCCGATTGGCCTCTCCGCCGCCTATCAGGCGGCCAAGGCGGGCCAATCCGTGCTGGTGCTGGAACGGTTCAACTTCTTCAACCAGTCCGGTAGCTCGAACGACCTCGTGCGCATGTTCCGCACCATGTACACGCAGGACTTCATGGCCGACCTCGCCTATGCCTCGATCGGCATGTGGCGGGATCTGGAGCAGGACGCCGGCGAGCAACTGATCCTCATGACCGGGCTGCTGAACTTCGGCGATCCGAACTATCAGAGTGGGCCGGAGGGCAGTCTGATGGCCCCGATCGCCAATCTCCAACGGCTCGGCATGCCCTACCGGACGCTCACGGCTGCCGAGATCATGGCCGAATATCCACTGACCAATCTGCCCTCGACCTTCGAGGGCATCTTCGCCCCCGACAACGGCTGCATCAATGTCCCTCTGGTCCTGCGTGCCCTTCACCGCCTGGGCCTGTCCTACGGGGCGACGATGCGGTCCCATGCGCCGGTGACCAATCTTGAGGTTGCGGAGGACGGGGTCACGGTCTGGGTCGAGGGCGATGACGCGCCCTATACGGCCGCCAAATGCATCGTCGCCGCGGGCGCCTACACCAACCAGGTGCTGCAAAGCGTCGGGGTGGAGCTGAACCTGAGCATCTGGGAGATGGTCTACGAATATTACGCGGCCGACCCTGGACCGGGTGGGACGCTCTTCCCCAGCATGTGGTTCCAGTTCCTGGATCCGACGGGTGGCGACCCCAGTCAGTCGAACCTCTTCTACGGTTTTCCGACCGTGCCCTGGGGGCCGCCGAACCTGACACGCATCGCGGTCGACAACGCGGTCAACATCATCACCGACCCGTCGCAGCGCCAGATTATTCCTGCCGCTAACGACCTGGCCATCACCGCCGATTTCGTGGCCAATCACTGCGTCGGCGTCGATGATCGGCCGAACTTCTGCGGCACCTGCCTGCAGACCAATGTCCCCGACAATATGTACGTCCTAGACTTCCTGCCGCCGACCGTGCCCGGGTATCAGAACGTGGCGGTGTTCACGGCGGGCTGGGCCTTCAAGCTGACGCCGCTGATCGGCCTGGCGCTGAGCCAGCTTGTCATCGACGGCGCGACTTCGATGGACATTTCGCAGTTCTCGATCACCCGGCCGGGTGTCCTCGACACGACGGTCCCGCACCAGGGACGGCCGCCGCTGTAGGTCGGCGGGGGGCAGGACAGGGAGAAGGCGGGGCGCGGTCGTGATGAGCGCACCTGGCGGCGCGCCCTCCTTCTGAGACGACTCTTCTCGCCAACTCTGGTTAGCTCCCAGATAGGCTGGAAATCGCTCGCGACTTCCGCCGCCTATGGCGACCATAGGGTGACCACGGGGTTCTAAGGCGATTTCAGCTTCCTGTACTGGAACATCAAGCTCGAACCCTAGGGGACGACGCTCAGGTTCCGGGCTGGATATAGGGGATGGCCGAGAAGAACTGGCGCTCGCCGCCGCGCGGGTCGTCGGCCATTTGCGAGGTGACGTCGAACAGCATCGTCTGGCGGCGGGGCAACGCGTATCGATCCCAGCGCGGCAGGCCGGAATGGTTCGGATCGCCGTCTCGCGCCAGGGCGACGAAGGCCTTGCGCATCGCGTCCGACACGGCCTGGGCGCCGGGGCCGTTCATGCGAGACTCGGGCAGTGCGACATTGTCGAACACCAAGGGTATGTCGGCCGTATGGAAGGCGCCCTTGCGGCCTGACGGCATCGTGCCCGGATAGTCGAGTTGGTAGACCCAGGCGGGGGCGCCGGCGCGAGCCCGTTCTTCCGCCTCGATCACCGCCCCTCGCCATGAGCGGCCAGCCGTCGTCGCGGCGATCAGCACCTGGTCCGGCGACCAGTCAGGGTGCATGGCGCGATAGGCTGCGATCACGGCCTCGGGCGTGATGTCGATCCGCATGACGCCCGGCGTCAACCGCGCAGCCAGGGTCTCCCAGGTCAGGCCGATGTTCTTGGGGTCATCGCCCATGAAGCCCAGGGTCTCTTCGCGCGTATTGCCGATGATCATGGGGACCGAACGGCCTTGAGGCGCCGCGTCGGGATAGAAGGGATGGCGGGGCAGGGTGCGGAAATCGAGGACCGGGCCGAAATAGAGGCCGCCGAAGCCCAGGATTGGGTCTTCGGCGGTCTGGGCCTCCAGCAGTCGCTCGATCGGCATCGCCGCCGCTTCCGCCGCGCGGTCCGGCGTCAGGCCCAGCGCCTTCAACCAAGCCGTGGCGCGGGTCGTGGCGTTGATGGGGCCCGACGCGGTGACCTGCTGACCACTCATTGTCGCAACGCGGTGGAACAGGCCCTGGGCCGCCGGGGTGGCCATCAGCGTGGCGATCTTGGCCCCGCCGCCGGACTGGCCGAACAGCATCACCCGGTCGGGATCGCCGCCGAAGGCCGCTATATTGTCCCTGATCCAACGCAGCGCGAGAATGAGGTCCAGTTGGCCGACATTGCCCGAATCCTCGAACCCTGGCGCCAGCCGCGCCAGATAGGCGTAGCCGAAGACGTTCAGCCTATGGTTCAGCGTCACCACCACCACGTTCTCGTGCTCGGCCAGGCGCGAGCCGTCGTAGAGGGGGTGACTGCCCGAGCCGGTCGCATAGGCGCCGCCGTGGATATAGACCATGACCGGTCGTCGCCCGACGTCCGTCGCCGGGGTCCAGACGTTAAGGAACAGACAGTCCTCGCTCTGGTTCGGTTCGCTGCCGCGCTGGGGGCTGGCGGCGCCGAATGTGGTGGCCGGGACGGGGTCGCGCCACGGCGTCGGCGGCTCGGGCGGTTGGAACCGTTTTGTCGGCGCGCCGTATCTCAGGCCCTTGAAGACGCTGATCGCCTGCTGGCGAACCCCGACGACCGGCCCGACCGTCGTTTGGACACGGGGATCGCCTGTCCTCGCCGCGCTGAAAACGGAGCCGGGAAGGGCGGCCGCCGCCAAGCCAGTCGCCAGTGCGGCGCGGCGGCTGACCAGGGGCGATCGCGCTTTGGTTTCGACGTCGTGGGCCTGGGTCATTCCGTTTCCTGTCCTCGCCGGCTGTTTGTCGCGCCGGTCGTCATCTGGTTCTGCTTCGGCTTGTCCGCTGAAAATATCCCAGTACGACCTGTTCGCCTTGTTCTTGCCACGGGGCCGCAACTGTGCGTACAACTTCTATGACACCGGTGACAGTGATCTGGCAAACCAGAACTGACACCGGTGTCGCCCGCCAGCAGCGGGCGGTGAAACGGGGACGATACGATCCCTGAACGCCAAACCTGGGAGGAGATTTGAAAAATGAACCAACGCCACAAATTCGTGCGTCGCGCACTGACGACCACCGCATCGCTGGGTGCTCTGACCCTGGCGCTCATGGCGCATGACGCCGCCGCGCAGACCGCCGGGACGGGGCAGGCTGCAACTGATGACGCCGCCGAGGTGGGCGAAATCGTCGTCACCGGCTTCCGGGCCAGCCTTCAGAACGCTCTGAACATCAAGCGGCGCGAGGCTGGGGTCGTTGATGCGATTTCCGCTGAAGACATCGCCGACTTCCCCGACACCAACCTGGCTGAGTCGATCCAGCGTATTCCCGGCGTTTCCATCGACCGGGACGCGGGCGAGGGGCGCAGCCTGACGGTGCGCGGTTTAAGCTCTGAGTTTACCCGCACCCGCATCAACGGCATCGAAGCTCAGGCCTCCACCGGGGCGACAGACTCCTCGGGCGGCGTAAACCGGGGCCGGGGCTTTGACTTCAATATCTTCGCCTCCGAGCTGTTCAACAACATCACTGTGCGCAAGACGTCTTCGGCTGAGATCGAGGAGGGGTCTCTGGGGGCCACTGTGGACCTGAGAACCAGCCGTCCGTTTGACAAGATGGGCTTCCAGGGCGCGATCTCGGGCCAGTACGGCTATAATGATCTGTCCGAGGACTGGAGCCCCCGCTTCGCCGCCCTGGTCTCCAACACCTGGGCCGACGACCAACTCGGGGCCCTGTTCTCCATCGCCTACAGCGAGCGCGACAGCCTTGAAGAAGGCTTCAGCTCGGTGCGCTGGGGACCTGCGAGCGGCGACTCCGGTTTCCAGAACACCAGCGTCCTCCCCAGCCCTACGACCACTTACCACCCCCGCATTCCGCGCTACGGCAGTTTGGAACATGGTCAGGAGCGTCTAGGCGCGACCCTGTCGTTGCAGGCGCGTCCAGGCAACGGACCGACCCTGTTCACTATGGATATGCTGTACTCGAAGCTGGACTCGACCCGCAGCGAGAACTTCCTCCAGGCCTGGTCGCTGAGCCGCAACGCCAGCCAGGGCGGCAAGCCTGAGGTCGATATCGTCGATTTCGAAATCGATCCCGATACGGGGGAAATGATCTACGCCCAGCTCGACGACATGGACATCCGCAGCGAGCAGCGGTTCGACGTGCTGGAGACCGAGTTCAAGCAAATGACCTTTGCGGTCGAGCATGAGTTCTCCGACCGGCTGCGTTTCGACGGCTTGATTGGTCGCGCGGAGTCCAGCTTCGGCAATCCCGTGCAGGTCAGCGCCATCATCGATCGCCAGAATGTCGACGGCTATTCCTACGACTTCCGCGAGAACCGCAATCTGCCCGCCATCAACTGGGGCTTCGATGTCGCCGACCCGGCGCAGTGGTCGGTCGTGGGGCCTACCGGCGATCAGCCCCGTTCAGAGCTGCGCGCCAGCTCCAACTTCCAGGAGAACGTCTATACGACAGGCGAAGCGGCGTTCACGTTTGACGTCAATGACTGGCTGACCCTGAAGGCCGGCGTCAGTCGCAAGGAATACGAGTCCAGCAGCACCGCGTTTGCGCGTTTGGCGAACGGCTCGCCGGACCTGCCGACGGGCGTCTCTGTGGCCGACGTCACCAATATGCTGGAAGGCTTTGGTCGCAATCTTGATCTGCCGGCAGGCTCGGCGACCTCGTGGGTTCGGCCGGATCTCGCCGCGCTCCAGGAGGTTTGGAACTACCAGTGCAACTGCGACACCGGCGTTGCGGGCGGCGATTTCCGGTTGATCGGTCTGAACGGCAATACCTCGACCTACGGCAACTGGCGCGATGTCAAGGAAACCGACACCGGAGCGTTCGTTCAGGCTGACTGGGACACTGAGCTGATGGGCCTGCCCTTCCGCGGCAACATCGGGGTGCGTCAGGTGAAGACGGAGGTCGAAGCCCTGGGCTATTCCAACGTCGGCGGCGTCGCGACCCCGGTGACGGGCGAGAACGAGTATGACGACACCCTGCCGTCGCTGAACCTCGCGATCGAGCCGATGGAGGACCTGATCGTTCGCTTCGGCGCGGCCAAGGTCATGTCGCGACCGCCGGTCACCAGCCTAGTGCCGGTCTTCGCTTTGAGCGCCGCCAACGCCGCCAACAACACGGCGTCACTGGGCAATGTCGAGTTGGAGCCTTTCCGCGCCAAGACCTATGACCTGTCCGTCGAATATTATTTCGCTCCTGAGGCCCTGCTGTCCTTCGCCTATTTCTACAAGGACATCTCGACCTTCGTGCAGACGACGCGTGAGGATCTGACCTATGCTCAGCTTACCGCTCTGAATCCGGTCGCCTTCCCGGCCGGTGCGCGCGACGCGGCCCTTTCGTTCGCGTTCAGCACGCCCAGCAATACGGAAGGCGGCCCCTTGAAGGGGTTCGAGATCAGCTACCAGCAGACCTTCAGCTTCCTACCGGGGCTGTTCTCCAATCTCGGAACGCTGCTGAACTACACCCATGTCGAGTCGACGATTGATTATTGCACGACGCCCGACTGCAGTGTGATCGTGCCTGAGGATCTGGTGAATCTGTCGCCTGAGGCCTGGAACGCCACCCTCTACTATGACGATGGCAAGCTGAGCGCCCGGATATCGGCCGCCTACCGCGACGGCTATTATCAGAACATTCCTGGCTCGAACGGCGGCGCCGGCCTGATCCCCTTCCAGGGCAAGTCGGAAACGACGACGATCGACGCCTCGGCCTCCTATAACCTCACTGACAATCTGAGCCTCTCGGTGGAGGGGCTGAATCTGACGGACGAGGAGAACCGTCAAAACCATGGCGATCTCGGAGAGTCGCGCGACAGCACCTATGTCTATCACCACACCGGCCGCCAGCTCTACGTGGGCGCGCGCTACCGGTTCTGATTGCGAGGGCGCCGTTCACGCGGCGCCCTCCTTCCCCTGCCTGGGAGAGACGGAATGATCACGAGGCGCGCCGCCGCCGCCGGCTTGGGCCTCGCGGCCGGAGGATGCGTGACGATGGGGCGCGCCGCGGTCTCGCTGAACGGCGCCCGAGACGGCGCGCGGGTCTGGACCTTCGATAATCTGCGCCAGGTCGACGGGCTTCCTCTGCATGTCGAGGGCGCGCCGGCCCTGGTGGAGACGCCTTGGGGCAATGGGGTTCGCTTCGACGGCCAAGATGACGCCCTGTTCCTGGACGCTCATCCGCTCGCGGGTGCGACCGCGTTCACCTTCGAAGCCCTGTTCCGGCCCGAGGGCGGCGCGTTCGAGCAGAGGTGGTTCCATCTTCAGGAGATGGGGCCCGATGGAAAGCCGACGGACACCCGTATTCTGTTCGAGATCCGAACCCGCGACGGCGAGTGGTGGCTGGACGCCTTCGCCAAGGGGCCGGGCTATAACCACACCCTGATCGCCGAGGCCAAGCGGTTCCCCGTGGGGCGTTGGTTCCACGTCGCCCAGACCTTCGACGGGACCGTCTACAGCAGTTTCGTCGATGGGGTTCTGCAGGATCAAGCGCCCCTGGCTTTTACGCCCCAAGGCGAGGGCCGCTGTTCGGTTGGATGTCGCTACAACCGGGTCAGCCCCTTCCGCGGCGCCGTTCGCGCCGCCGCGTTCGATCGTCAGGCGCGATCACCCGCAGCCTTCGTTCTGCCTCGCGGTTGAAGAGACATCCACCGTCAAGCTCGCTCAGAATGGTAACCGGTGGCATACGGTCCTGATCTGCTCGACTGCGAAGGAACAATCGTCATGCCTCGTCCCCTTCGTCTTCACCCGGACCGTCTGTTTCCGGCCGACGCCGACACCCGCGCCGTTGCCCGCCGCCTCTACGCCGAGATCAGGGGCCTGCCGATCATCAGTCCGCATGGCCATACGGATCCGAGCTGGTTTGCTCTGAACGAGGCCTTCGCCAATCCGGCCGAACTGCTGATCACGCCTGACCATTACGTCTTCCGCATGCTGCACTCGCAGGGGATGGCGATGGAGGATCTGGGCGTTCCCCGTACGGACGGCGGCGCTGTGGAGACCGATCCGCGCAAGATCTGGCGCCGGTTCGCCGAGAACTATCACCT
>JBKBXN010000010.1:0-30689 GCA_046314055.1 Brevundimonas sp. | reverse complement strand
GGTGCGGATGCACCAGGTGGACTTCGCCTGCGACCTGCTGGGCCATGTCGAGACGCGCCAGGACTATGTGCCCAAGGCGCTGAAACAGATCACCGACCATGACGGTCCGGGCGTGGTCGTCTTCCTGCGCGATCCGTCGCTGAACTCGCTGGCGGAGCGGCTGGCGGGCGTGGATAAGCCGGCGGCGGTGGACCGGTCGCTGCGGGCCTATGGCGTCGGGGCGCAGATCCTGCTGGACCTGGGCGTCAAGGACATGATCGTGATGAGTTCGACGCGGCCTGAACCGACGGCGCTTGAGGGCTATGGCCTGCGCATCGTCGGCTGGCGCGACATGGATGGAGAAGACAAGGCGTGACTGAGGCCCCCCGTATTCTGATCGTCGAGGCGCGGTTCTACGACGAGCTGGCCGACGCCCTGCTGGAGGGCGCCAAGGAGACGTTGAAGGCGCGCGGCGCCGATTTCGACGTCGTCACCGTGCCTGGCGCCCTGGAGATCCCGGCGGTCATCGCCATGGCCGAGGAGGCCGGACGTTTCCCCACCGCGCCGCGCTATGACGGCTATGTCGCCCTGGGCTGCGTGATCCGCGGCGAGACCTATCATTTCGAGATCGTCTCGGACCAGTCGGCGGCCGGCATCATGGCCCTGGGGGTGAAGGGACTGATCATCGGCAACGGCATTCTGACGACCGAGGACGAGGACCAGGCCTGGTATCGGGCGCGGCTTTCCGAAGGGGATAAGGGCGGCGGAGCGGCGAAAGCCTGCCTCGAGCTCATTGCATTGAAGAAGCGGTTGCGGCTAGGCCTCGGCGCATGACTGAACCGAACAGCGTCAAAGCCGTCCTCGAGCAACTGGCCGAGGCCGAGAAGCAGCGGGCCGAGCCCCATCTGAGCTCCAAACAGCGCCGTGCGCGCACCGTGTCGCGCCTGGCGGCCGTCCAGGCCCTGTACCAGATGGAGCTGGCGGGCGAGGGCGTGGAGACGGTGATCACCGAATTCTCCAACTTCCGCTTCGACAACGATATCGAGGGCGAGGCCCTGGCCGAAGCCGACGAGGCCTATTTCGCCGACATCGTTCGGGGCGTGATCGAGAGCCAGCGCGACATCGACGCCGCCGTCAAGGCGCGTCTGGCGTCCAACTGGAAGCTGGAGCGGATCGACGCCACCCTGCGCGCCCTGCTGCGCTGCGGAGCCTGGGAACTGATCAAACATCCGGAGACGCCGCGCGAAGTGGTGATCGACGAATATGTCGAACTGGCCAAGGCCTTCTTCGACGATTCCGAGGCGCGCTTCGTCAATGCGGCGCTGGACGGCGTGTCCAGAGACACGCGCAAATAATGCCGGCGCTCGACGTCGCGGGCGAGTTCGAGACGATCGAGAGGCTGCTGCGGCCCCTGGCCCATCCGGAATGGGGCAGAGGGCTGGCCGATGATGTGGCGGTGCTGCCGTCACGGCCCGGCTATGACCTGGTGCTGACCAAGGACGCCATCGTCGAGGGCGTACATTTCCTGCCGGACGATCCGCTGGACACGGTGGCCAAGAAACTGCTGCGGGTGAACCTGTCGGATCTGGCGGCCAAGGGCGCCGAACCTTTCGGCTATCTGATGGCCTGCTGCTGGTCCGAGCGGTGCGGCTGGCCCGAACGCGAGGCGTTTGCGGCGGGTCTGGCCGAGGATCAGGCGCGTTTCGGCGTCTTCCTGATCGGCGGGGATACGGTGAAGACGCCGGGGCCGGCGGTCTTTTCCCTGACCGCCCTGGGTTGGGTGCCCGAGGGCGAGACGGTGTCGCGGGGCGGAGCACAGGTCGGGGATCTGGTGTTCGTGACCGGGACCATCGGCGACGGGTTGCTGGGTCTGCGGGCGTCGCGGGGGGAGCTGTCGCTGGAGCCGGAGCGTCTGGAGGCCCTGATCACCCATTATCGCACGCCGGCGCCCCAGCTGGATTTCGCCAAGGTGGTGCGTGAACTGGCGACGGCGGCGGCGGACGTATCCGACGGATTGGCGGCCGATGTCGCCCATATCGCCAAGGCCAGCGGGCGGGGGGTCGAGCTGAACCTGGCGGTGCTGCCCTTGTCCGCCGCGGCTCAGGCCTGGCTCGACAACCGGGTCGACCCCCAGGCCGCCCTGTCGATCCTGGCGGCCGGCGGCGACGACTATCAGATCGTCTTTACGGCCCATCCTCGGCATGAGGAGGCCCTGCGGCGCGAGGCCGAACGCCGTTTCACACGCTTGACCAAGATTGGAGCCGTGACCGACGGCGCGGGCGTGACGGTTCGGTATGCGGGTCGGGTCGTGCCCATGAAACAGGGCGGCTGGACCCACGACTGAGGCGGAAACACAATCCTAACCGCGCGCGGCTAAGCTGGCGGCCATGGATCGTAGAACCCTGATCACCTCCGCGACGCTCGCCCTGGCCGCCGCCGGCGCCACCAGCCCCGCCGTCGCTTCATCCGGCGGCAAGACGCCCGAGACGGCGCCGGCCCTGGGCCTGCCCGGTCTGGGCTTGCCGGTGATCGCCGATGGGCGGGTTCGCAACTATGTCTTCGTGTCGCTGAAGCTCCACCTCGGCGCCGGCAAGACGCTGGAGCAGATGCGGCTGAAGGAGGCCTTCTTCCGCGACGCCCTGGTCAAGGCCGCCCACCGCACTCCCTTCACCGTGCCCGGCGACTGGACCCGGCTGGACGAAGGCCGACTGTCGGCGGCGCTGATCGCAGCCGCCAACACGATTTCTGGTCGGGGATCCGTGACCCGGGTCGAAATTCTGAACCAGGCCCCCCGGCGTCGGGCGGGCATGACGGCAGCGCGCTGAGCCGCCCGATCGATCACGGTTGCGTCAACGCGGCGCCCATGACACGCTGACCTTGCAAATCCCAAGGGACGCACTGACGCGTCCGCCGCGCTCGGGGGGACCGGACGTCGGACAGAGGCGATAACGCCCGCCCGTCGCAAGGGCCCGTGCGCTTGTTGCAAGGGCATGGAAACGCCAATGACGATCTATCTTACGCTGGTCTTCGCGGCCGGTGTTCTGGCGGTGCTGTACGGCGCCGCCCAGACCGCCGTGCTGATGAAGGCGAGCACCGGTAACGACAAGATGCGAGAGATCGCGGCCGCCATCCAGGAAGGCGCCTCGGCCTATCTGAAGCGGCAATATCTGACCATCGGCCTGGTCGGGATCGTGATCCTGATCGCCGCCTATTTCCTGATCGGCGTCTATGCAGCGGTCGGTTTCGTGATCGGGGCCGTCCTGTCGGGCGCAGCCGGTTACGCGGGCATGCTGATCTCGGTGCGGGCCAATGTGCGCACGGCGCAGGCGGCCTCTGAAAGCCTGTCCAAGGGTTTGAACCTGGCCTTCCGGTCGGGGGCGATCACCGGCATGTTCGTGGCGGGCGGCGCCCTGATCGGGGTGTCGGGCTATTATATCGTGCTGACGCACCACATGGGGTTGGATCCGGTCGGGCGTGAAGTGATCGACGGCCTGGTGGCCCTGGGCTTCGGGGCGTCGCTGATCTCGATCTTCGCGCGACTGGGCGGCGGCATCTTCACCAAGGGCGCCGACGTGGGCGGCGACATGGTGGGCAAGGTCGAGGCCGGCATCCCCGAGGACGACCCTCGCAACGCCGCGACCATCGCCGACAATGTCGGCGACAATGTCGGGGACTGCGCCGGCATGGCGGCCGACCTGTTCGAGACCTATGCGGTGACGACGGTGGCGACCATGGTGCTGGCGGCCATCTTCTTCCGCGGCCAGCCCTATGTGGACACCCTGATGGTGCTGCCGCTGGCGATCTGCGCGGTCTGTATCGTGACCTCGATCATCGGCAGCTTCTTCGTGCGCCTGGGCAAGAGCCAGAACATCATGGGCGCTCTGTATCAGGGGCTGATCGTGACCGGCGTCCTGTCCATCGGCGCAGTCTGGTGGGTGATCGACCAGATGGTGACGGGACCGATCGTGACCGGAAGCGGCCTGACGATCCAGCCGATGGCCCTGTTCTGGTCCGGCATGGTCGGGCTGGGGGTGACGGCGGCCATCGTGGTGGTGACCGAATACTACACGGGGTCGAACTTCCGGCCGGTGCAGTCGGTCGCCAACGCCTCGGTCTCGGGGCACGGCACCAATGTGATCCAGGGGTTGGCGGTGTCGCTGGAGGCCACGGCGCTTCCGGCCCTGACGATCATCGTCGGCATTGTGGCCAGCTTCCAGCTGGCGGGCCTGTTCGGCATCGCCATCGCCACCACGACCATGCTGGGCGTGGCGGGGATGATCGTGGCGCTGGACGCCTTCGGGCCGGTGACGGACAACGCCGGGGGGATCGCCGAAATGGCGGGGCTGCCGGCCGAGGTGCGGCATTCGACCGATGCGCTGGACGCGGTGGGCAATACCACCAAGGCTGTGACCAAGGGCTACGC
This sequence comes from Brevundimonas sp., assembly GCA_046314055.1. Classification (GTDB taxonomy): domain Bacteria; phylum Pseudomonadota; class Alphaproteobacteria; order Caulobacterales; family Caulobacteraceae; genus Brevundimonas. The sequence continues at coordinate 26,287 of JBKBXN010000010.1, read as the reverse complement.
CATCGGATCGGCCGGCCTGGGCGCTCTGGTGCTGTTCGCGGCCTATACGTCGGACCTGCAGTATTTTTCGGCCAATCCGGCGGACTATCCCTTCTTCGCCGACATGGGGCCGATCGCCTTTGACCTGACCAACCCCTATGTTGTCGTGGGCCTGCTGTTCGGGGGGCTGCTGCCCTTCCTGTTCGGCGGCATGTCGATGATGGCGGTCGGGCGCGCGGCCGAGGCCGTGGTGGCCGAGGTGCGGCGTCAGTTCCGCGAGAACCCCGGCATCATGACCTATCAGGTCAAGCCGGAGTACGGCCGGGCGGTCGACATCCTGACCAAGGCGGCGATTCGCGAGATGATCGTGCCGTCGCTGCTGCCGGTGCTGTCGCCCATCGTCCTGTTCGTCGCGGTGCTGGCGATTTCGGACAAGGCCAACGCCTTCGCCTCGCTGGGCGCCATGCTGATGGGGGTGATCGTCACCGGCCTGTTCGTCGCCATCTCGATGACCTCGGGCGGCGGGGCCTGGGACAACGCCAAGAAGGTGATCGAGGAAGGCTTCACCGACAAGAACGGCGTGGTCCACGGCAAGGGCTCGGAGGCCCACAAGGCCGCCGTGACCGGCGATACGGTGGGCGATCCCTACAAGGACACCAGCGGTCCGGCGGTGAACCCGATGATCAAGATCACCAATATCGTGGCGCTGCTGCTGCTGGCGGTGCTGGCGAGCGGAAATATCGGCTAGCCGATACGAAGACGCCCCGGAGAGCGATCTCCGGGGCGTTTTTCTTTGGCGATGGGTCGGAACCTAGTCGGGGCGGCCCTTAGTCCGGGCGGCGTTGGCCGGGAGTGTCGTCCTCGGTGCGCGGCAGCTGGCCGCGGCCCACGTTGCCCAGCAGTTGTTCCAGCACGGTCAGGGCGCGGCCGCGGGTCGGGGTTTCGGTCCGGTTCATGGCGATCTGCTCGCCGTCGGTCAGGCCCAGGGTGCGGACGGCGGCGACCTTGTCGCCCTGCGGTTCGAAGGTGACTTCGGTGATGGTGCGGCTGGAGATGACCGGGCGGTTGTAGGTGTATTTCTCGGTCGTCTGGCTGATGTAGTACCAGACCTGATCCGGTTCGAAGGTCGAAGTCGTCGAGGGCGAACCGAGGCGGGCCAGGACGGTTTCCTTGGTGTCGGTCCCCGCCACGATGTCCTGGGGCTTGGCGTCGATGGCCTGGAAGCCGTTGGAACCGATCGTCGGGGCGCAGGCGGCGGACAGGCCGGCCAGCGAAACGGCGACGAAAAGCGGGACGAAACGAGACATGATCGGGCGCCTGCGAGAGAACAAGGTCTTTGACCTAGACGGACCTGCGTCCTAGTTCAACGGCGCGGCGGAAAAGGGGCCGTATAAAACCATGCTGAAAAACCTGTTCAAACCCCGACCCGGCGTTCGTATCGGCGACGCCCTGTACGCCCTGGCGGTGGGACAGGCGCGAAATGTCGGCTTTTACACCCGCCTGGGCGTGGCCGATCGGATCGATGCGCGGTTCGAGCTTTATACGCTGCACGTGCTGTTGCTGGTGCTGCGATTGCGCGATGAGAACACCGAGGCGGGGCGGGATGCGGCCCAGGCCCTGTTCGACGTCTATGTCTCGGCCCTGGACCATGCGCTGCGGGAAGAAGGGGTCGGCGACGTCTCGGTCGGCAAGAAGATGCGCAAGCTGGGCGAGGCCCTGTACGGACGGATGAACGCCTATGAGACGCCGTTGCGCGACGACGATTCGGCGGCCCTGACCGAGGCCCTGGCGCGCAATGTCTATGCCGAGGCGGGGGCGGAACGGGCGGCCGATCTGGCGCGCTACGCCCTCGCCGCGCGGGCCGGTCTGGCGGCGCAGAAATTCAACGAAGTGCTGGCGAAGCCGGCCTGGACGGATGTTTGAGACGATGAGCGTGAACCTTCCCTACAGCGAGACGGTGCGGGTCAACCAGATCGGCGCCGGGCTGAGTCGGCGGCTGGAGCCCGACGCGGACACACGCAAGCGAATCGCCCGCGCCCTGGATCTGCAGGGGCTGGAAGACTTCGTCGTCGAGATCGAGGTCAAGCCGACGCCGTCGACCAGCGAATGGACGATGAAGGGTCGCGTCTCGGCTCATGCGGTCCAGACCTGTGGTCTGACGCTGGAGCCGCTGCCCGTCGATGTGGACCGGCGATTCTCGATCCAGCTGGTCGAGGCCGCGCCGCAGGAGACCGACGAGATCGAGGTCACGCTGGACGAAGACGACGCCGACCTGATCGAGGACGGCAAGATCGATCTGGGCCAGTACGCCGTCGAGCAGTTGGTCCTGTCGCTGGACCCGTTCCCGCGCAAGCCGGGCGCGGAGTTCGTGCAACCGGAAGAGCCCGCCGAAATCTCGCCCTTCGCCGCCTTGAAGGCGTTGAAGCCCCAGGACGACCAAGGCTGAGGTTGACGTAAGGGGCGGGTGGTTGCATCCCCCGGCTTCGGCGCTATCGTCCAGCGCCCTATATACAGCGTCGCGCGACAAGACGACGCGGCCACACGAGGTCCATTTGCCAGCCCCAGTTACGATCTCGCTTGACGCCATGGGCGGCGATCACGGGCCATCCGTCGTCGTCCCCGGCATCAGCAGCTATGTCCGCACCCATGGCGGGGAGGGGGTTCGCTTCCTGCTGCACGGCGACGAGACCCAGATTCGCGCCGAGCTGGCGCGTTGCGACCTGCCGCCCGAAATGGTCGACATCCGCCACACCGACAAGGTCGTGGCCATGGACGAGAAGCCGGCCCAGGCCATGCGCCGGGGCAAGGGCTCCAGCCTGTGGAACGCCGTCGAGGCGGTGAAGACGGGCGAGGCCGGCGGCGTCGTCTCGGCCGGCAACACCGGCGCCCTTATGGCGATCTCCAAACTGATTCTGCGCATGTCGGCGCCGGGGCTGGAGCGGCCCGCCATCGTCGCCAGCTGGCCGACCTTCAAGGGCCATACGGCGGTGCTGGACGTGGGCGCCAATATCGGCAGCGACGCCGAGCAGCTGGTCGAGTTCGCCATCATGGGCGAGGCCTTCCAGTCGGCGGTGCGCGGCATCGCCCGCCCGACCATCGGCCTGCTGAACGTCGGCTCCGAGGACGTGAAGGGCAACGAACAGGTCAAGGAGGCCCACGCCATCCTGCGCGACGGCCCGTTTGATCTGAATTATCACGGCTTCGTCGAGGGCGACGACATCGCCAAGGGGACGGTGGACGTGGTCGTGACCGACGGCTTCACCGGCAATATCGCCCTGAAGACGGCCGAGGGCACGGCGCGCTATATCTCGGCCCTGCTGCGCGAGGCCCTGACCTCGAACCTGCAGTCCAAGCTGGGCGCCGCCATCGCCATGCCGGCCCTGAAGAAGATGCGCGAGAAGATCGACCCCAGCACCATCAACGGCGGCCCCCTGCTGGGGCTGAACGGCATCGTCGTGAAGAGCCACGGCGGCGCCGACGCCAAGGGTTTCGGCAATGCGATCCGTATCGCGGTCGATCTGGCCCGCAGCGACTATATGACCAAGGTGGGCGCCAATCTGGGCAAGCTGGACGCCGTGTTCGATCATTCCAGCCCGCCCGCCGCCCCCGCCGGAGAACCCCTTCAGTGAGCGTCACCCGCAGCGCCGTGACCGGCGTCGGCTCCTATTTGCCGGAGCAGATCGTCACCAACGCCGACCTGGCCAAGTTCGTCGACACTTCCGACGAGTGGATCCAGGAACGCACCGGCATCAAGCAGCGCCACAAGGCGCGCGACGACCAGCCGACCAGCGATCTGGCGACCGAGGCGGCGAAGAAGGCCCTGTCCGACGCCGGCAAGACGGCGGCGGACGTCGATCTGATCATCGTCGCCACCACCACGCCCGACATGACCTTCCCCGCCGTGGCCTCGATCGTTCAGCGCAAGCTGGGCGCGGGCGTAGGGATTGCGTTCGACGTGCAGGCCGTCTGTTCGGGTTTCATCTATGCGCTGAGCGTCGCTGACGGTTTCGTGGCGCGTGGCCTATCCAAATGCGCCCTGGTGATCGGCGCCGAGGAAATGACGCGGCTGATGGACTGGACCGACCGGACCACCTGCGTCCTGTTCGGCGACGGCGCCGGCGCCGTGGTGCTGGAGCCGCGCGAGGGGCAGGGGACCTCGACCGACCAGGGGATGCTGGGCTTCGCCCTGCGCGCCGACGGGTCGAAGACCGATCTGCTCTACGTCGACGGCGGACCGGCCACGACCGGGACCGTGGGCCATCTGCGCATGGCCGGGAACCAGGTGTTTCGTCATGCCGTGGTGAACATCGCCGAAGGCATCACCGCCGCCTGCGCCGCCGCCGACATCGAGATCGCCGACGTCGACTGGTTCGTGCCGCATCAGGCCAATCAACGGATCATCAAGGGGGTCGGCGACCGGCTGGGTCTGGACGAGAACAAGGTGATCTCGACCGTGGCGATGCACGCCAACACCTCGGCCGCCTCCATCCCCCTGGCGCTGGATGCGGCGATCCAGGACGGACGGATCAAGAAGGGCGACATGGTCCTGCTGGAGGCCATGGGCGGCGGCCTGACCTGGGGCGCCTGCGCGTTGCGACTCTAGATCAAGCCCATAGGCATTGATTTTCCGCAGACTTTGCGCGCCTATAGGCGCAACGGACCGAACCAAGCCGGGGATATGATGTCAGGCCAACAGACCGTAACGCGCGCCGATCTCTGCGAAGCCGTGCACGAGGAGGTCGGCCTGTCCCGGCAGGAGTGTTCGGGCCTGGTGGAACGCACCCTGGAACTGATCGTGGAAGCCCTGGAGCAGGGCGACACGGTCAAGCTGTCCGGGTTCGGCGTCTTCCAGGTTCGCGAGAAGCGCGCCCGCATGGGCCGCAATCCCAAGACCGGCGAACCGGCGGCGATCAATCCCCGCCGGGTCATCAGTTTCCGCGCCTCTCAGATCATGAAGAGCCGGGTTCACGACGCCGTCGTCGAGGCCTGATTCGCTTGGCCAAGAGCGCCGACGCCTTCCGCACCATTTCCGAGGCGGCCGAGGAGGTCGGGGCGCCGCAGCATGTGCTGCGGTTCTGGGAGACCAAGTTCACCTTCGTGGCGCCGGTGAAGCGGGCCGGCGGACGGCGCTTCTATCGATCCCAGGATATTGCGGTGCTGAAAGCCGTGCGGCGGCTGTTGCATGACGACGGCCTGACGATTCGCGGGGTCCAGCGCCTGCACAAGGAGCAGGGCCTGAAAAAGCTGGTCGGCGCCGAGGCGGCCGCCTTGATCGAGGATGGCGAGATGTTCGCCGCCGTGGCGAAGCCGGTGTCCACGCCCGGGGCCGGCCGCGCCGAACAGGCGGATCTGCAGGAGATTCTGGCCGACCTGGAGCAGGCGAAGGCGCGTCTGGACGCTGTCCTGTCGCGCTCGGTGGAAAAGTCGTTTTAGCGTTTGCGGTCAACGGTTCCCCCGTCTATAGGGAGCGCCTTCGGAGCGTGGCGCAGCCTGGTAGCGCACTTGACTGGGGGTCAAGGGGTCGCAGGTTCGAATCCTGTCGCTCCGACCATCTTCCCCAAAGAAGACGGTTGGTTGAAGGGGTCGCTTTCGGGCGGCCCCTTTGCAATTCGGGCGCTGTTCGACGCGTCCTCCTCGGCGATCAGTCGCAGTCTTCGCCCCGCCTACCCCGCAGAACTGGTTGACTCAGCTCCGTCATTCCAAGGTCGTTCACGCCACCGCAGAAGTGATAGGGTGCAAGCCGTCGAATGCTGGGCTTCCGCGATATGTCATCAGGGCGAACGGCGTGATGCCGTCGCCGCAGCCAACAGGACCCTCTTGGTTTGATCGAACAATATGGATGGTCGGCGTCTCTGTCGGAGGCCTTTGAGCCCCATCAGCGTGCAGGCCACACGCCGGGACGTATCATTCTCCACCAGCGGGACGGCTACGTCGTCGCAACAGACGAGGGAGACCTGCGTGCCAAGGTTTCTGGTCGGCTGCGTCATGAGGCGGGGGAAATCGGGCATCCTGCGGTCGGAGACTGGGTCGCCCTTTCGCAGAGCGCGCAAGAGCGCACAGCCACGATCCACGCCGTCTTGCCGCGCCGCACGGCATTCGTCCGCCGGGCGGCCGACAGCATGCGGAAACTGCAGATCCTGGCCGCAAACGTCGACGTGGCCTTTATCGTCACATCCTTGAACGGTGATCTGAACCTGCGCCGGATCCAGCGCTATCTGGCGGCGGCCTGGGAGAGCGGGGCCCGACCTGTCTTGGTGCTGACGAAATCGGACCTGTGCGCCGATCCGGAAGGCCAGGCCGCGAGCATCGCCGCGTTGGAGCCGGGGTGTCCGGTCATGATGGTTTCAGCCCGCCAAGGCGTAGGTCTCGCCCCCTTGCTCGCCCAGGTGGGGAGGGGAGAGACCTGCGTGCTGATCGGCTCGTCCGGCGTCGGCAAGTCAACCCTGGTCAACGCCTTCTTGAACGAAGACCGGATGGCCACCCAGGCGATCCGCGAGACCGACGATCAGGGGCGGCACACCACCAGCCACCGCGAGCTCATTCTGCTTCCTGGCGGTCGGTTGATGCTGGATACGCCGGGTATCCGCGAGGTTGGGCTGATCGACGCCGAAGAAGGCGTGAGCGCCGTGTTCGAAGACGTCGAAGATCTTCTCCAGGCCTGCCGGTTCAACAACTGCAGCCACGCCAACGAGCCGGGCTGCGCGGTGCAAGCCGCCGTGCAGAGCGGTGCGCTCGATCCCGATCGGTGGGCGCACTACCAGAAATTGACGCTCGAGGCGGCGGCGGCCCAGCACGAACAGGAGCGGGCGGCGAAGGCTGTCGAGCGCCGCCGGCTCGGCGCGCTCCAGAAGGCGTATCGCGCCACGAAGAGGAACGATCGGGGCGCTGCCGACTGACCGGACGAATTATCGCCTTTCCCGGAGGCAATCAGGCTAGTCGAGAGATTCAAACCTGAGAGAGATCAAGAATGCCCGCGTACACAATCGTAACCACCAGTGCGACCCAGGGCGGCGACACCGCCGAGGTCAATACGCTGACGGACGACTTCGCCAATGACAGCGAGGCGCTGGGCTATGCGCGTCGGATGGCCGACGAGATGATCGACATGGCTCACCAGCTTCTGCTGGACTTCGACTACAGCAATGTCGGCGTCTATGACGGCGATCTGATCGACGAGGACATCACGCCCGATCACGCCGCGCTGATCGGCGTCTGGGTGCTCGACGAAGACGGTTCCGCCTTAGTGTCCGCAGAAGAGTTCCGCGAAGGGGCGACCGAGATCGAGCCCTCGTAAGGCGACTGGCGTAGGCTTGGGGCGTCAGCCATGCGCCGACAGACCTGAAGCAAGGATGCGCTTTCGTGCTTGCCCGGCCTAGTCGGTCGGCAGTTGGGTCTTGTCGAAACCCTGACCGTAATCGAGGATAAAGACCGGACCGAGGTCGATGGTCTGGCTGGCGGCGGCCAGCTGGACCGTCGCATTCGCGGCGCCCGCGGCATAGTCTTGGGGCGCGTCGGCCTGAAGGAAATACAGTTTCCAGTCCGTGCCGGCCTGTATCTCGGCCGTGGCCATGGGCGTGTATGGCGCGGTCGATTGCTGCAGCCCCAACACTAGTTTCGCGGTCGCGGCGCCGTCGGGCAGGCGTTCGGCGCGGGCCCAGACCGCGAGCAGCAGGACGTCGCCTTGGGCGATCGGCTTGATCGTCAGGGAACCTGCGCCGGCGTCCCACAGATTGCCTCCGGCGGCGGTCACGTTGACGCGCAAGGCTTGGCCTCCCTGGACGGTCGAGGGGACGATGTCGCTGGTCTGATGCGCGCCGTAGGGGGCCCAACCGGTAACGTGAATGACGTTCACCGCGCGGTCGAGTATGGACGTGCGGGGCTGCGCGCCATGCGCTGCAGGCGGGGCCTCCTGAGCTGTCGTCGGCGCGCTGGCCAGCGCGAAGACGAGACCGGCGAGGAAGCCGGCAGTGGCGAGGCGATGGTTCGGCATTCGAAGTCCTCCCGCTGCTCTAATGACAGCATGCACCGATTATGCTCCAGGATACCCGCGTTTTAAACAGCTTGCTCGCCGTTGAAAACGATCATGATTAGTCGGCTGCGGCGCCTTCCTTGGGAGCCGCCTCCTGACCCTTGCCCGGAGCGAACCGGGCCCGCGCGGCCATAAGCGTCACGGCCGCCAACCGCCTTCAGTCCGGGCGCGGGTTCATCTCGCGAAGGCGCGCCCTGACCAGTCGGCCCGAGGGGGTCAGATCCTGCTCGCGCCAGCCCCCCCGTCCCGATGTCCCAGGCCGCAGCGCGGCCGAGCCCTCCTGCTTGTCAGTGATCGACCAGTTGGCGTGGCTGAGGCCGTTCGCTTCCATGAAATCCCACCACAGACGGGTCTCGGCCACATCGATGTCGCCATCGCCGCTGGCGGGCGTCGCGCCCCATTCGGTGACGAACAGGGCGGCGCCCTGCGCCATGGCTGCGGAGGCCTTGTCCCTGAGTTCCTGCCTGTGCGACCCCGCGTAGAAGTGCAGGGTGTAGGCGACGTTGGAGAAGGGCAGGGGATCGGCGGCGGCGATATCCACGTCTTGCGACCAGCTGGGCGTGCCGGCGACGATCAGATTGTCGGGGTCATGCGACCGGATTCGGGGAATGACCGCCATATGGTACGGCTTGACCACCTCGGCCCAGCCGTGGGTGTTCAGCGGCTCGTTGTAGGTCTCGTAGATCACATTGGGATAGGCGCCGTACTTCGCCGAGATGTGATCGAAGAAGATCGAGGCCGCCGCAGCTTCTGGCTCGTGCGCATGCCAGTCGACGATCACATATAGGCCTGTCGCGATCGCCGCATCGATGACGGCCTCGGCCCGGGCCGTCTCTTGCTCGGGATGATCCAGATAGCCGCCGAACGGAACCGCCACGGCGGCGCGGACGACGGTGACGCCCCAGTCGTCCTTCAGCCAGCGAAGAGTATCGGCGTTGTAGTACTGCGGGGCCCATTGGCTCCAGAACAGCGACATCCCCCGCAGGGTCACCGGCTGTCCATGCTGGTCGAGGATGCGAGTCCCCTCGACCCGAAGTTGGCCGTGGCGTTCGACGGGCGAGCCGGCCGGCGCTTGCGCCCGGGCGATTCCCGCCAGTGAAAGGGCGATGAAGAGGGACAGGATCAGTCGAGCCAAGGGGGTCCTCCGGGGGCGTTTCTTTTAAGCCGCGATCAGACCCCGGCTTGGCGCATTTCACCAAACACCAGTTGTTACGCACGCCATTCCCGCCTTGACACCGGCCCCGCCAAACGGCCGATAGGCGTCAAGCGGGCGGCCGTCGCGGCAAGACCACGCACAGGGGAAAATGACGATGAAATTCGGGTTCGCCTCCACCGCGCTCGCCGCTGTCCTCGCCTCGGCGGCCCCCGCCTTCGCCGCCGACGGTCGCGAATGCGTATCCTCGCCGTCAGAGGCGCTGACGGTCTGCATCTCCGTGGGCGCGGCCGGCGCGACCTATGACGTGGTGCGCGACGGTCAGGCCGTCATCGCCGCCTCGGCCTTGGGCCTTCAGCTGGATGGCAAGTCGTCAGCGCCGGCCGACCACATCGTCTCGGCCGTCCGGGCCGCCGCCGACCAGACATGGGAACAGCCATGGGGCGAGCAACGGTTGATCCGCGACCACCACAACGAACTGCGTCTGTCGCTGGCGGGCCAGGGCGACGCCCTGCCTTACGATCTGGTCGTTCGCGCCTTCGATGACGGCTTCGGCTTCCGGTATGTCCTGAAGGCGATCGGGGCGGATGAGGCGGTCGCCGTTACCGACGAACTGACGCAGTTCAACTTCGTCGGAACCTATGACGCCTGGTGGTATCCGGCGCGCGAGAAGGAACGCGACGAATACCTGTATGCCCGCACGCCGTTGAACGCCGTGACCCTGGCCGAGACCCCGTTCACAATGGAGAGCATCCGACCCGAAGGATCACTGTACCTGTCTGTGCACGAGGCCGCTCTGACCGGCTATTCCAGCATGAACCTGCGCCGGACCGGAGAGAATGCGTTCAAGGCTGATCTGATGCCGTGGTCCGACGGCGTTCTGGTCAAGCGGACCGGCCCGTTCCAGACGCCGTGGCGGACCGTGCTGATCGGCGAGACCCCGGGCGCACTTGCCGACTCGCGTATCGAACTTAACCTGAACGAACCCAACAAACTGGGCGACGTGTCGTGGTTCCAGCCGACCAAATACGTGGGCGTCTGGTGGGAAATGCACCTGAACCACTCGACCTGGGGCAGCGGACCGACCCACGGCGCCAACAACGACAACGTCCGCCGCTACATCGATTTCGCGGCCGAGAACGGCTTCGGCGGCGTTTTGGTCGAAGGCTGGAACCTGGGTTGGGACGGCGACTGGGTCGCCAACGGCGACAAGTTCGACTTCACCCACAGCTATCCTGATTTCGACCTGCCGGCCCTCGCCGCCTATGCGCAGTCCAAGGGCACGAACATCATCGGCCACCACGAGACCGGCGGCGCCGTCGAGAACTATGAAGCCCAGATGGAGGCCGCCTACGCCCTGTACGAGAGCGTAGGGGTCCATTCGATCAAGACCGGCTATGTCCGGCCCAACGGGACGATCGTACGCGGCAAAAATGCGGACGGCACGCCACAGCATGAGTGGTTCGCCGGTCAGTACCGTGTCGATCACGAACTGCGCGCCGCACTGGCCGCCGCCCAGCATCGCGTCGCCCTGGACGCCCACGAGCCGGTGAAGGACACAGGCCTGCGCCGCACCTACCCGAACATGATCAGCCGTGAAGGCGCGCGGGGGCAGGAGTTCAACGCCTGGGGCCGGCCGACCAACCCGCCCGAACACGTCACCATCCTGCCGTTCACGCGGATGCTGGCCGGGCCGATGGACTATACGCCGGGCATCTTCGACCTGACGTTCGGCAAGACCAACGTCAACGAGCGCGTCCAGTCGACGCTGGCGACCCAGTTGGCCCTCTATGTCGTGCTGTACAGCCCGGTGCAGATGGCGGCCGACCTGCCGTCCAACTACGCCGCCCATCCCGACGCCTTCCAGTTTATCAAGGATGTGCCCGTGGACTGGGAGACCTCGCGCACCCTGAATTCTGTGATCGGCGACTACACCGTGATTGCGCGCCAGCAGCGTGGCGGCGCCGACTGGTACCTGGGCGCGGTCGGCGACGAGACCGCCCATGAGGCGCTGGTGGCCCTGGACTTCCTCGATCCCGCCCGACGCTATGAGGCGCAGATCTATCAGGACGGGCCCGGCGCCGACTATCTGACCAACCCCTACGCCTTCCGGGTCACCCGCCAGACCGTCGGCGCGGGCGACATCCTGACGCTGAAGTTGGCGCCCGGCGGCGGTCAGGCCATCCGCTTCCGCGCCCTGGACTGATCTTCAGGGGCGTCCCATCAGCCGGGCAAGAGCGACCCGGATCATGCGGACGGCCGATGCATCCAGCACGCCGAGGGCGCCGCGCCGCGCCGGCGGAAGATGCGCACCGGCGGGGCCCGCGTCCTCGAACACATAGTGGTTGAACAGGGCGCGCCATGCGTCCCGGTGGGACGCCGGCATGTCGCGGATGGCCAGGATGGCGTGCATCATCGCGTCGGTCGGACGGCCGCGTCCCTGATCCGGCGGCGTCCACCAGTAGTTTACCAGCATGTTCATCCGCTCCGTCGAGCGCACGTGGTGCCACCACATGTACGGGATATAGAGGGCGTCGCCCGGCTCCATGTCGACGACCATGGCGTGCCGCATAGCCTCGGCGAACCGGGGATAAAGGTTCAGGTCCGGCGCATCGAAATCGACCATGCTGATGGTCGCGCCGGCCGGTGTCGGGTCGAACGGGCCCATGTAAAGGTTCGAGATCTGGTCGGGCGGAAACAGGGTGAAGCGGCGCCGCCCTGCGACCACGCAGGCGATGTTCTCGGAAGGATCATGGTGGGCGGCGACAGTGACCGCGTTGCCGATCCAGACCCGCGGCTCGACCTGATGCAACAGCGGCAGGCGGTTCTCGGCCTCGAACCCCGGAAGGGCCTCGCGCACTAGAACCGACTGAATGGCGAGGGAGGAAGGGGTCTCCTCGCGGGCGTAGTCCAGCAAGAGGTCGAGCGCCGCCGACAGCCGGACCGAGCCGTTACGGAAGTTGAAGCCGCTGAGGTCGTGGTTATAGAAAAACCGGCCGCCGATGCTCGGCGATCCGAACATGGCGCCCACCGACGCGCCCCTGTCGAACCGCTTCAGATAGTCGGCGAGGGCATGGGGCGATGCGCGTCCGGCACGTGTTACTGGCCAGTCTGCAGTCAGGCCGCGAAAGACCACTGGGCGAGCTTCAGCGAGAATCTGGTCGTGAAACATCGCGGGCGTCACCTGGGTGACCTCCCGGACCGTGGAACAGGACTGATTCTCGAACGCCACAACGATTTCCCTACGTCAGCCTTTGGGCCATTTCCCGGTGTTTGCACCGGCTCGCATGCCCCAACTGTGTCAACAGAGCCACGTTATAGCCATGATATGACAATGTTTTCCGTTTTGTTACATAAAGCTACTGGTGGAGAGTGATCCGCCCCCCCTACAAAAGCGGCAAGTTCGGGAAACAGCGAACAAGGGGAGGGGGACGGTCCGTCGATGAACGGACAACAATGGGGGCGTTGCGATCCTGTGATCGCTAACAACTGCAACATCGATGGCGGCGCCACCTGCGATCCCGCAGGCTCGTCACGGATGCAGCCTCCGTTCCGGTTCAATAGAATTTCTGGTCCAGCCGTTCCCTGAAAGCCCAGCTTTCCTGAGAAATACGGCACGACTGCTCACATTCAGAACTACCGAAGGCCGTGCGCGTGGCGCAGGGCCTCCGTCGTTGGGAGGCGATGGAATGAACACATCACGTAAGACAGGTTTGTCGAAAGCGCTGCGCAACGGTGCGTCGCTGGCGGTTCTGGGCGCGCTCGTCGCCTCGGTGACGCCGTCCATGGCTCTGGCTCAGGACGCTGTCGCGACGAGCGACCCGGCGGAAGTCGATGAAGTCATCGTCACCGGCATCCGCCGCGCGCTTCAAACGTCGCAGAACATTCGGCGCAACGCCGACACGGTCGTGGACTCGATCACCGCCACCGATATCGGCGCCTTCCCCGACAAGTCGGTGGCCGAGGCCCTGCAGCGCGTCCCGGGGATCACCGTCAACCGTTTCGCCGCCAGCGACGACACCTCGCACTTCGGCACGGAGCCGTCGGGCGTCCTGGTCCGGGGGCTTCAGCAGGTCCGTAACGAGATCAACGGCCGCGACACCTTCAGCGCCAACTCCTCGCGCGGCCTTGGCTGGTCCGATATCTCTCCGGAACTGCTGGGCGGCGTCGACGTCTACAAGAACCAGACCGCCGAACTGATCGAAGGCGGCATCGCCGGCACGGTCAACCTGCGCACGCGGGTGCCATTCGACTCGGCGGGTCGACTGCTTCAGGCGTCTGCCGCCGTCAACTATGGCGACATCACCGAGGACGCCACCTACGACCTGTCAGGGATGTTCAGTGATCGCTGGCAAACCGAGGCAGGCGAGTTCGGCTTCCTCGTCAACCTCGCCCACTCCGAGGTGACGACCCAGTCCCAGGCCGTCCAGTACGGCCGCATGGGCGTGTTCGAAGGCTTCTACGACGGCGGCACGAACTATATTCCTTCCAGCGTCGCCTATCGCGACACGGTCTATGACCGTGAGCGGAACGGCCTGTCGTTGGCGGGGCAATGGAAAGATAACGAAGATAGATTCCTGGTTACGGCCCAGTACAACCGGTCGGAATACAACAACGAATGGCGTGAACGCGGTATCATCAGCTACGCCCTCGACATGTTCGCCCTGCCGGTGGACTTCGTCTACGGCCCTGACGGCCGTGCGAGCTGGGCGCCGCAGCCGACGCCTGGATCGGCCCCCTTCGTGTTCGACGACCAGGGCCTGTTCCAGAGCGGAACCATGGCGCAGGAGACGGTGGACACGGGCTGGTGGGGCGTCGATGACGCAGCCGCTAGCACGATCGGCCTGAATTCCAGCGGCGGAAACATGTTCCACCCCTGCTATTCGTGGGGGAACACCGCACAGAACCCGTATTGCGTCGGTCGCCCGACCACCCGGCCGCAGGACTTCAACGCCGTCACGCGCTTCAACGAAACGCGCAACATGACCGAAGATCTCGCCGTCAACTTCAAATGGCGAATCTCGGATCGCCTGCGGGCCAGCTTCGACGCCCAGTACGTCAACTCCGAGGTCAGCAACTATGACATCGAGGTCGGCCAGTACTCGTTCGCGCACCAAAGCCTGGACGCCACCGGCGAGCGCCCGCGTCTGACCCTGATCGAGCCGACCGAGACGTCCCAGTCGCTTATCGACCTGTCGCCGGGCTTCCTGACCAACCCGAACAACTACCGCTACAACCACGCGATGGATCACCGCGAGGATTCGGAGGGTGACGAAGTCGCTCTGCGCGCCGACACGGAATACGACATCGGGACCAGCTGGCTGAACTCGGTCAAGGTCGGGGCGCGGTACGCCAAACGCGAGCAGACGGTCCGCTACAGCACGTTCAACTGGGGCTCGATCGCCGCAGGCGGTCTTCGCGACGGGGTCAACCAGAGCATCTACTACAACATCGATCGCACGGCTCCGAACGGCGCCTTCAACGGCTATCCTGAGGGTCTCTATGAGACCGTGAGCTTCGGCGGCGACTATTTCGGCAGCACGAACGACTACGTCTTCTTCAATATGGACAGGCTTGCCGCCCATGGCGCAGACCTGCTGAGCGTAGACCGGCTGGGCGTCGGGCTGGATAACTGGCGGCCGATCTGTGAACGCCCTGGCGAGGTCGACGGCTGTTTCCGGCCGGGCGAACTGAACGACGTTTCCGAAGAGACCCAGGCCCTCTACGCCTTGCTGAAATTCGGCGGTTCCGACGCCTTTATCGGTGGCGTGGGCATCTCCGGAAATCTCGGCCTGCGTTATGTCAAAACCGACAACGAGAGCTCCGGGTCTATCCTCTATCCAGACGCCTTCACCGCGACGGAACTCGACTGCACGCCCAGGGCGCCTATTCCAGGCCAGGCAAATCCGGTTCCCGGAAGCATCGGCTGCTATCTTTCGGCCGACGAAATCGGCTTCAACAACGACGGAAACTTCCGCAGCACGGCGAATGCCTCGCACGAAAACTGGCTGCCCAGCCTGAACGTCCGGTTCGACGTGACGGACGAGTGGGTCGTGCGTTTGGCGCTCTCGCGGGCCATGTCTCGTCCTGACATTGGTCTGCTCAAGAACTACGTCAATATCAGCCGGTCGCTCCCCGGAGACGACGGCAGCGACCCTCGCTATATCCGCAATGGGGCCGGAGAAATCACCGGAGTCGAGCCGCTTTACACAGCGGAATCCTACAACCCGTACCTGAAGCCCACCACGGCCGATCAGGTGGACCTGGCGCTTGAATACTACTTTGACGAAGTCGGTTCGGTCACGCTGACCGCCTTCTACAAGAAGTTCAACGACTACGTGCAGTACGGCTCCTACGATCTAGAAACCACCAACAACGGCGTATCGCGGACTGTTCGGGTTCGCGGGCCGATGAACGGTGACGGGGCAAAGGTTCAGGGCTTCGAAGTCGCCTACCAGGACTTTTTCGACTTCCTGCCGGGGGCCTGGTCGGGTCTCGGCGTCCAAGCCAACTACACCTATGTCGACAACCAGGGCATCACGAACACCAACCTGAAGCCCGCCAGCGGCGGCGAAGGCGGCGGCACCGCTCAGCCCGGAAGCAGCGGGACGGTTCTCGGGGTCGATCAGCTGGAAGGCCTGTCCAAGCACTCCTTCAACCTCGTCGGCATGTACGAAAAAGGTCCCTGGGCCGCTCGTCTCGCCTACAACTGGCGTTCGGAGTTCCTCGTCACGGCGGTGGACTGCTGTATCTATCTTCCGATCTATCAGGAATCCGCCGGCTTCCTGGATGCATCGCTGCGGTACCAGTTCAACGATCGCGTCGAGTTCCGGCTGGAAGGCAGCAACCTTCTCGATACGGAAACGGTCCTCAAGCAACAGGTCAACGACGCCTCCGAAGGCGGCCTGCTGCTGCCGAACGGTTGGGTCCACGCGGACCGACGTTTGATCGCGGGCGTTCGCTTCCGCTTCTGATCGACCGCAGGAAAAGAACCGCGCCGGCAGCAATGTCGGCGCGGTCTCGATCCGGTGTAGATTTGTGGCTGGAGCGGGCAGGCATGAGACGATGATGACTGAACACACCGTGTTGTATCGGCCCGGCGGATGACGTCCGCGCCGCTTCGCGTCGTCATCGTCGGCGGCGGAACCGCCGGCTGGATGACGGCTGCGGCCCTCGTTGGGATATTGAAATCCGAAGAAGTCTCGGTTCTGCTGATCGAGTCCGATGAGATCGGCGCCATCGGGGTCGGCGAAGCCACACTGCCGCAGATGCGCGAGTTCAACGATCTGATCGGGATCGTCGAGTCCGACATGATGCGGAAGACCAACGCGACCTTCAAACTCGGGATCGAGTTCCGCGACTGGGGCTTCAAGGGCTCGTCCTACGTCCATCCCTTCGGCGCCTTCGGCAAGGCCATGGGGGGCGTGGCCTTCCATCACCGGTGGACGCGCGCCCGTCTGAACGGGTTCGACTCGAACATCGAGGACTACTCCTACGCCGTGGTGGCCAGCCGCCGAAACCGGTTTGATTTTCCGGTCAAGGACCCCGAGGCGATCAATTCGACCTACGACTACGCGTACCATTTCGACGCCAGCCTCTATGCCGCCTATCTGCGCGGCTGGTCCGAAGCCCGGGGGCTGCGGCGGACCGAAGGCAAGGTCAGGCAGGTCGTTCTCGATCCGGAGAGCGGCGACGTCGCTTCCCTCGTTCTGGAGAGCGGCGACACGGTCACCGCCGATCTGTTCATCGACTGCTCGGGCTTTAGGGGTCTGATCATCGACCAGGCGCTGAACGTCCCGTTCGAGGACTGGACCCGATGGCTGCCTTGTGACCGCGCCCTGGCGATCCCGACGACGCGATCGGAGGATTTCTCGCCCTATACTCGATCCACGGCGCGAGAGGCCGGCTGGCAGTGGCGCATTCCGCTGCAGCACCGCACCGGCAACGGCTATGTCTATTCCAGCGCATTCATCAGCGATGACGAGGCCGCGAGGACGCTGATGGCCAACCTTGATGGAGAGCCTCTCGCCGAGCCTAGACCCGTCCGCTTCCGCTCAGGCCGACGGACCACCTCATGGCGCAAGAACTGCGTCGCCATCGGCCTAGCCAGCGGCTTCCTCGAGCCGCTCGAGTCGACCAGCATCTATCTGACCCAGGTGGCGATCATCAACCTGTTGAAGCTGTGGCCGAGAGCCCATGTCGATCCGGCCCTCGCGTCCGAGTTCAACCGCATCGTGGACAATGAGTACGACAAGGTCCGCGACTTCCTGATCCTGCACTACCACGTCAACACGCGTGATGATTCCGAACTCTGGCGTCACTGCCGCGAGATGGAAATTCCCGACAGCCTGCGCGAAAAGATGGCTCTCTTCGAGCATCGGGGACATATCGCCCAGTACCAGTACGGGCTCTTCTCACCGCCGAGCTGGCTGAGCGTCTTCGTGGGGCAGGGGAGAGAGCCGAGCGGCTATCATCCCATGGCCGACAACCTGTCATTGGACGCCATCATCGCCGATCTGAAGACCACGCGTCAGCGGGTGTCAGACCGCGTCGACGCCATGCCCATGCATGACGCCTTCGTCCGCGACTATGCGGCGGTTTCTCAGCCCTCCGCGGGGAGATCCGTTTCGTGACGGCGGCCAGCGGAATCCGGTCGGTCGTCGTGGTCGGCCGGGATGCGGCGGCCTGGCTGTCGGCGCTGACGTTGCAACGCGCCTTTGGACGAACGGGGCTGAAGGTCTCCGTGGTCGCCATGCCGAGTCTCTTGACGGTTTCGGACGTGTATGCCGCGCTTCCATCCCTCGCAGGCCTGCATGCCTTGCTGGGTCTCACCGACGCCGAGGTTCTTGGTACAGTCTCCGCCGTTCCGGTCCTTGGTCAGCGGTTCGCGGACTGGAACAAGGAATGCCCTTCGTTCCTCCACGCCTATGACATGCTCAGGGTCGGCATCGACGACGTCGACTTTGTCCATTTCTGGGTGAAGGCCAGGGCGGAGGGGCTAAAGGTCGCGTTCGAGGATTTCTCGCTGGGATCGGTCGCGGCCAAACAGGGCCGGACCGTCATCGACAGGCATGGGTTCGTCAGTGAAACGCCAATCGAGGCCGGCTACGCTCTGGACGCCGTCGGCTATGTCGCGCTGTTGCGGCGACGCGCGATCCAGGCCGGCGTCTCGGTCATTTCAGGTCCCGTGATCGGAATCGACAGGCATGGCGACCGGATCGCGGCGGTGATCACGTCCGGCGACCAGAGGGTGGAGGCCGATCTCTTCATCGATGCCTCGGGCAACGAGGCTGTGCTGTCGCGTGGACAGTCCGGGGCCTTTGACTCCTGGCGAGACCTGTTCGGGGTGGATCGGCTGCTGTCGGCCTCGGCGAAGGCCCTGCGACCGCTTCCGGCCTTCAGCCAGATCGCGGCGTTCGAGGCGGGATGGATAGGCCTTTACCCCCTGAAGGACCGCACCGCGGTCGTCGCGGCCTGGGATTCTCGCGAGATGAGCGATGAGGATCTGATCTCGCGCTTGCCGGTCGAGACCGGATTGTCGCTGGACGGCGAGCGCCGCATCACGGCCTTCGAGCCCGGCATGCGGCCCGCCTGGAGCGGCAACTGCGTCGCCATCGGCGAGGCGGCGGTGGCGCTGGAGCCGCTGGACGCCGTGCAACTGCAACTGACCCATCTGGGCCTGTCGCAACTGGTCGCCCTGTTCCCCGTGTCGCCAGAGGCCATGCCCGAAGCCCAGGCCTACAATGCCGGACTGGCCGCCTTCGTCCTCAATGTCCGCGACTTTCAGCTGGCTCACTACAGGTTGAACGGACGGATTGGCGAAGGCTTCTGGGACCGCGCCCGCTCGGCGCCTGTGCCGGAAGGCCTGGAGGCGCGCATTCGCCTGTTCGCGGCGCGTGGCAAGGTGGCCCAGTTCGACGAGGAGTCGTTTCAACTCCAGAGCTGGATCGCCTTGTTCCTGGGGCACGGCCTCATACCTGCCAGCTACGATCCAAGAGTGGATCGCATATCTCCGGAGGATCAGATTGCAAGATTTCGCTTCCTGCTCGGCAAGGTCGCGGAAGACGTCAGGGCGATGCCGTCTGTCGAGTCACAATTCGGCGCGGGGGCCTGACGCCGATGGCTAGGCGCATCCGCAACATCGTCATTGTCGGAGGCGGCACCGCCGGCTGGATGACGGCCGCCGCCCTGGCAAAGATCGCCGGGACGCAAGATTACAACATCACCCTGATCGAGTCCGACGCGATCGGCACGGTGGGTGTTGGCGAGGCCACGATCCCGCCGATCCTGCTGTTCAACAAACTCCTCGGGATCGACGAGATCGAATTCATCCGGGAGACCAACGCCACCTTCAAGCTGGGTATCCAGTTCGTCGATTGGGCCAGGCTGGGCCACAGCTACATGCACCCCTTTGGGCTGTTCGGTCCGGGGATGAACGGCGTGCTGTTCAGCCACTACTGGGTTCGCGCTCTCGAGAATGGCGGCGATCCGGATAATCATCGTTTCGTCGCCGAGGCCGAGGCCGCCCGGCTGAACCGGTTCATGCACACGCCGCCGGGACCGCGCAGCGGCGAGGCGGCCATGCCGTCCATCCACTACGCCTTCCAGTTCGACGCCGGGCTCTATGCCGCCTATCTGCGGCGCTACGCCGAGGCGCGAGGCGTGGTCCGGATCGAGGGCAAGGTGATCCGGGTGGATCAGGACGGTGAGACCGGCCACATCCAGTCGGTCGCCCTCGACAACGACGTGACGATTTCGGGCGACCTGTTCATCGACTGCTCGGGCTTTCGGGGCCTGTTGATCGAAGAGGCGATGAAGTCCGGCTACGACGACTGGACTCGCTGGTTGCCCGCGAACAGGGCCGTGGCCGTTCCATGCGAAAGCGCGGGCGAGCTGACGCCCTATACCCGGGCGACGGCGCGAGAAGCCGGCTGGCAGTGGCGCATTCCACTGCAGCATCGGACCGGCAACGGCTATGTGTTCAGTGACGCCTTCATCAGCGAGGACGAGGCGACGCAAAAGTTGATGGACCGACTGGACGGCCCGGCCCAGGCCGAACCGCGGGTCCTGCGGTTCGTAACGGGAAAGCGGTGTCAGGCCTGGCGCGGGAATTGTGTCGCCATCGGCCTTTCTGGAGGTTTTCTCGAGCCCCTGGAATCGACCAGCATCCATCTGATCCAGTACGGCATCACGCGGCTTCTGGCGCTGTTTCCCGGGGACGGATTCGATCCCGCGCTCAGCAACATCTTCAATCGCGACATGGACCGGCAATACGAAAGCGTCCGGGACTTCATTATCGCCCACTACAAGCTCACACAGCGGGACGACACGCCGTTCTGGCGGCATTGCCGTGCGATGGAGATTCCGGACTCCCTGGCCGCGCGCCTCGAACTATTCCGGGCCCGGGGCGAGGTGATGGTCAATCACGACGAACTGTTCCGCGAGGGTAACTGGTTTCCGGTTCTCTACGGGCAAGGACTTGTGCCTGAAGGCCGCCACCCGTTGGCCGACGTCATGCCCGAGGCCCAGCTGACCTCGACGCTAGCGGCGATCCGGGCGGGGATAGAGGCGCGCGTGGCCGGGATGCCGTCACACGCCGACTATCTCGCCTCACTGACCAGAGGCCGCTGACGTCTGTCGGCCTATGGCCGGCGTCTCGGGAACCTGGAACGTTGACACCAACTGCAACACTTCCAAACATGGATATTCTTCACAGACCGCCCAGTTTCGGAAACTGTTGCATCCATAAATAACTGAATTAACGTCAAAATATTGAAATTTGAAGGAACCAGACGTTGCATTCGGCAACTGTCCCTCCGTTGCGAAATCCAAAGCCGCCTGGGTGGCGCGGGGGCGCGATTGCCGCGAAAACCCGCGACGTGAATAGATTGTGGATAAACGCCAGAAGCGAAGTGGATGGTCGCTATTTGACTCAATGCCGCAGTTGGGAACGTCTGCTTTCCGCGCCACCGCGCTTGGTCCTCCACTGGGACATGGGCGCGGACGGTCAGGCCAAACCCCACGCCCATGTCATGCTCACCCTGCGCGAGGTCGGTGACGGCAGGGCAGGGGTGTCCGACTTCGGCGCCAAGGTGCGCGAGTGGAACGCCACGGGCCTGGTCGAGCATTGGCGCGAAGCCTGCCCATGAACCCGTTCGCTGGTGCGGCCTTGGCCTCGTTCGAAAATGAAGCCGAACGTCTTCACGCCTTCACCTTGGCCACGAGTTCACGGCCAAAAGCCCTTGAAGCCTCGGGATCGAAAGGCCGCAGGCGGCGCTCGCCGACTTGGATGAATCGCATCAGTCCGCTCTCGCTGACCTCGACGTCCGTCAGGAGGCCCTTGGGGACTGAGCGGCGGCGTATCGAGACCGATCATGAGCGGAATCGAGTAGCTTTGGCTGCGGATCGGAAAAAAGCCCGGGCCTGACACGCAACGCTCCAACCGCAACCGCTTCTGTCCTCAAGCCGTCATCGTCAGGGTCAGGCCATGCGCTTGCAAGCCGACAGGCGAGCCTTGTGACGTCTATCCCGGCCCAGCAAGGACGTCTCTCGTTCTATATTCGGTCTGCGGGCTGAGGGATCCCTTATCGGCGCTCGGGCTGGCGTCGCCCTCAAGTCAGTCGAACCACCGGAGCAGGCATTCGATGAAAGCAAGGATCGTCTCCTCCATCTCCTTTTCGCCTCGGGTGATCGGACGTTGGCATCCTGACGCCATGCTAGGATTCACCGCTCGACATGGAACTCGGCCCCGCCATCAGGCGTGAAATCAAGCCGTCCCCGCTCGGCTTCTGTAGCCGTGCGCCACACCGGAAGATCGCCCCCGTTTGGATCGCCGGCCTTGACGAAGTTCAGGAGATAGGTGCTCGCCACGAGACTTGCCGCCCTGTCCCGGTCCGTCGCGGCCGCGCCATATCGGGCGTCCACGGTTTTGAAGAAGAACGGAATCTCGGTCGCATGTCCGGCTCCGCGAGTTGTCGGCGTCCTCTGGCTTTCCGCCACATAGTCGTAGCGATAATAGTAGACGGGGGAGCGACGGCTGATCAGATCGGTCATCGTCCGTGCGCCTGCGATCATGACGCCATCCGGGCCGCCGATGTCGTCGCTCGTCGCGCCGATCATAAGAGGGACCTGATGGTAGGCGCCGCTGCGATAGGCGTCGGCGACATCCACCGCGACACGGCCGTCGACGATCGGGCTGCTGAAGGTCCGGGGGCCCGCGCTCGGCGCGAACAGCGCCATCATGTTGAGACCGTCGGTGACGTCTTCAGCTGAGAGGGCCCGAAGCTTCGCCAGCGCCGACGGATCGGCAGGCGCGATCGCATGCTGGGCCGCAAACGTCAGGCCAACGGCCTCCGCCGACGCGAGGTCGCCGCCTGCGATCGACCCTGTGCCGCCAGACTGGATCACCGCCTTCTGAAACAGGCCTGCCGAAAGGGGGGATGTGATCATGGCGTGAACAGACATGCCGCCGGCGCTTTCACCGACGATGGTGACGTTGGCGGGATCTCCACCAAATGCCGCGATGTTCTTCTGGACCCATTGAAGCGCGGCGAGTTGATCCATGAAGCCGTAGTTGGCAAGGCGGCCGTCGTCCTCATCGGCCTGCGTCAACTGCGGGTGAGCGAAGGTGCCGAACCTTCCCACCCGGTAGTTGAAGCTGACCACCACCACCCCCTCGGACGCGAGCGCAGCGCCTGAGTAAACCGAAGGAGATGATCCGCCGTTCACGAAGCCACCTCCGTAGATCCAGACCATTACGGGAAGCGGCGCAGTGAGTACGGCAGGCTTCCAGACGTTCAGGTAGAGGCAATCTTCGGCCGGGGTGACGCCCAAGGGCGCAGCATCACTTGGAAACGGCGTCTGCATGCAGTCGTGGCCGTAATTGATCGCGTCCCGAACACCGGCCCAAACTGGCGTGGGCTGTGGCGCCCTCCACCTCAACGGGCCAACCGGGGGCCGAGCGAAGGGTACCCCAAGGAAGCGTTCGACCTCGCGTTCGTCGACGCCCCTAAGTTGCCCGGCTTCCACTCTGACGACAGGAGGACTCTGTTGCGCGAGAACCGAAGCCGGAACTGGCATCGTAAGAATCAAAGCCGCCGCACCTATCAAAAATGACTTGGGAAACATTTTGGTCCTCAACAGGCCAATAGGAATAGTAGGCAGCGCGCGGTGTCTTCCTAACGGGTGCGGCCCAGTCCGGCGCCCTTCCAACCGTACCAAGCGACGACGGCGAAGCAGACGGCGGGCAGCAGGAAGGCGACGTTGGCCCCGTAGAGGTCTGCGATCTTGCCCATGGGCCAGGGCAGCAGCACACCGCCGCCGATGGCCATGACCATGAGGGAAGAGGCCTTCTTGGTGCCGGCGCCGAGGCCGGTGGTGCCCAGGGCGAAGATGGTCGCGAACATGGTCGACATGAAGAAGAAGACGGCCAGCAGGGCGATGGGCGAGACCTTGTCGATGCCGGCGGCGACGACCAGGGTCAGGGCCACATTTATCACGCCATAGGTGGTCAGCAGGACGCGCGGCTTGATCTTCAGAAGCAAGGCGGTCGCGAAGAAGCGGCCGACCAGATAGCCGATGGCCGCCAGCGACAGCATGAAGGCGCCTTGCTGCGACGTCAGGCCCTGCCAGTTGTGGGTCACCAGATTGATGAAATAGGCGCCGATGCCGACCTGGGCGCCGATATAGAGGGCTTGGGTGATCACGCCGGCGATGAAGTGCGGCTGCTTCGAAAGGGGCAGGGCGGGGGCGTCGCCATCCACTGCGCCGCCGTGGTCCGACAGGCCGGTCTCCGGCAGGCGGGCGCGCCAGACGGCGAGGGCGAACAGGACGACCCCAACGGCGATCAGACCGTAAACGATCTGAATCGAGCGGGTGGCGCCGCCCAGGGCTTCAGTCGTCGTCGGGCTGAAGAAGACTGCGCCGCCGATCAGCGGGCCGAAGAAGACGCCTAGGGCGTTGAACGACTGGGCCAGGTTCAGCCGCTGCGAGGCCTTGGCCGGATCGCCCAGGACGTTGACGTAGGTGTCGGCGCTGGTTTCCAGGATGCACAGGCCGGCGGCGAGGACGAACATCGAGCCGACGAAGGGCAAGAAGGCTCCCGCGCCCGCCGCGGGGATGAACAGCAGGGCGCCGATGGCGGTGACCGCCAGGCCCGACACGATGCCGAACTTGTAGCCCCGCGCATGAAGCAACATGCCTGCCGGAATCGACAGCAGCAGATAGGCGCCGAAATAGGCGATCTGCAGCCAGGCGCTGTCGGCCTGGCTGATGTTCAGCGTCTCCTGGAAATGCTTGTTCAGCACGTCCAGCAGACCATAGGCCAGGCCCCAGATCAGGAAGCAGGCGATGGCGAAGGCCAGCGGGCCCTTCAGCGAACCGGCGGGCTTTGCAAGGCCTCCGGGGGTGTGTGCGGCGTCGGTCTCGATGACCATGGGATACTCTCCTGGATGTCCTCGGGGCCTAGCCGTCTTGCTGCGGCTTCGGCGATGTGGGGTTAGATGCGGTAGATCGCCTCGGCGTTGGCGGCGAACAGGCGGTCGCGCTCGTCGGTCGAGAAGTCGGCCGTGATCGCGTCGAAGGCGGAATAGAAGGCGTCGAAGCTTCCGTGGACGCTCTCTACGGGTAAGTCCGAGGCGAACATGGCCCGTTCGGTCCCGAAGATGTCGATGCACTCCAGCACGGTCGGACGGATGGTTTCGGGCGTCCAGGCGCGGTCGGTGATGCCCAGGCCCGAGATCTTGATCGAGACCTGGGATTGTGCGGCCAGCAGGCGCAGACCGATCCGCCAGCGCTCCATGCCGACGTCGTTGCGATCCGTCGGCAGGCCGGCGTGGTTGACGACCATCGCGATGTCGGGGTGGCGTGCGGCGATTATGGCGGCGGTGGCCATCTGCGACGGATAGAGCTGCAGGTCGAACGACAGGCCGTGGCGCGCCAACTTGGCGAAGCCCGCGACCCACTGTGGATCGCGCAACAGGTCGCGGTCGGTATAGGTCTTCAGCGGATCCTCGTGCCAGCAGACGATCTGGCGCACGCCGCGCACGTTTGGACGCGCCGCATGGGCCTCCAGCAGGGCGTCGAGGTGGGGGTCGAGCAGGTCAGCGCCGGCGACGATGGCCTGGGGGTAGCCGCGTTCATCGGCGAGGGACTGGAGCCAATCGGTCTCGGCCAGTTGCTGGCCCGACGGCTGGCCGGCCTCGACATGGACGATCTTGTCCACACGCCAGCTCGCCGTGTCGGCCAGATAGTCGTCCAGCAGATAGTTCCGGTGCGCGATGGGCGACATGTCTCCGGCCGGATTGTTCGGCAGGGGATCGTCCTGAAGCCAGCCATAGCGCGCACGCGACAGGTCCCACAGGTGGACGTGGCCGTCGACGATGCGAATATCCGAAGCCACCGCGCGCCTAATAGGTCGTGCGTCCGCCCGACGTGTCGAACGTCGAGGCGGTGGTGAAACTGCATTCTTCCGAGGCCATGAAACAGACCATGGCCGCGCTTTCCTCGACCTCGCCCAGGCGGCCCATCGGGATCTTGGAGCGCATGTATTCGACCTGGCTCTGGGGCAGTTGCTCCAAGATCGGGCTTTCGAAGGTGGCGGGGGTCAGGCTGTTGGCGATGACGCCCTTGCCGGCCAGTTCTTTGCCCAGCGACTTGGTGAAGCCGATCACGCCCGCCTTGGACGCCGAATAGGCGCTGGCGTTCGGATTGCCTTCCTTGCCGGCGACCGACGCCACATTGACGATGCGGCCATAGCCGTTCTCGAGCATGAAGGGGACGATGGCGCGCGAACAGTAGAAGACGCCGTTCAGATTGATGTCGACGACGCGCTTCCAGTTGTCGATCGGGAACTCATGCACCGGAACCGTGGCGCCGGTGATCCCGGCCGAGGCGACCAGGATGTCGATCCGGCCGAGAGCCTTGTTGGATTCCTTGGCCGCCGCCGCGACGGCGTCCGCATCCGAGACGTCCAAGGGCACGACATGGGTTGCGCCCACCTCCTCAGCCGCCGCGTCCAGCGCATCGGCGTTCAGGTCCCACAGCACGACCTTGCCGCCTTCGGCGACGATGCGGGCGGCCGAGGCCTTGCCCAGGCCCGAGGCGCCGCCGGTGACGACGGCGGTGCG
>JBKBXN010000009.1:0-31075 GCA_046314055.1 Brevundimonas sp. | reverse complement strand
CACCAACGCCGTCATCAGCATCAGCCAACCCAATCCGGACCTGAAGCCGGTCGAGGGCTGGAGCTATGACCTGGGCCTGGAATGGTACGCCGTCGGCGCCAATCTGCAGCTGGCCGTCTACCACAAGGATCTGGACAATATCGTCGTGCCGACCGCCCTGCGGAACGGGACGAACCCAACGAGCGACGGCGTGATCATAATCAAGCCGTTCAACGGCTTGGGCGGCTCGGCCACCGGCGTCGAACTGGGCGGCCATTACGCGCTTCCGGTCGATGGCTGGCTGGAAGGCGTGTCGTTGGGCGGAAACCTGACTTATCAGCAGACCCGCGCCGAATACCGCCTTTCCTCGACTGTGACGCGCGAGAGCGACCTGCCCCAGGCGCCTGAGCTGATGTACAATCTGGAAGCCGGGTATGAGCATGGGCCGGTGCGCGCCAGCCTCTGGTACAACCACACCGGTCGGCGCCTGGACACGGTTCAGGACAGCCAGCCGGACATCTACATCCAGCCGTCCAAGGAACTGAACCTGGGCGTGGCCCTGACCCTGGCGCCGGGCCTGGAAGTCGGGGCGGCGGTCCGCAATCTGACTGACGAACCGACCCGTTGGTCGACCGTCGGCGCGGGCGAACGCTATGTCTCGCCCGACCGTAAAGGCGGCTACCTGGAAACCGGCCGGGTCTTCCAGGTCAGCGTCAACGCCACCTTCTAAGGCGCGGGCGTCAGAACCGATGCAGACATGACAGAGGGCGGCGGCGTTCAGCCGCCGCCCTCAAATCTGTCGCGACTGCTTCAGTAGACCGGGACCGTGCGGCGGTGATTTGAGGCCGTCGGTTTGGCCCTGCGCTTAAGCGCCTTAACCGCGCGCGCCAGTCGTTCGACAGCCTGCTGCAGTTCGCTCTCCGGAAGGGTGTAGGGCAGGCGCAGGCGCTGCTCGAAAGCGCCGTCAATCCCGAAGCGGGGTCCTGCGGCGAGCCGCAGCCCTTCGGTTTCGGCCTGGACCGTCAGGGCTGAGCTGATCGGCGCGGGAAGCCGTACCCATAGGGAGAGGCCGCCGGCGGGGCGGGGGCAGGTCCAGTCTGGCAGGCGCTGCGCCAGTTGCGCGCGAAGATGATCTCGTCGCGCCCGCAACAGGGGGCGGCGAGCCGCAAGGGCTGCGCCGCCGTCGGTCAACAGTTCCACGGCGGCCAGTTGTTCCAGGATGGGTACGCCGAGATCGAAACTGGCGCGGCTTTGCGCCAGGCGCTGGATGACCGCGCGGTCGGCGCGAATCCAGCCGATGCGGAGACCGCCCCAGACGCTTTTGGACATGGAGCCCAGCCGCACGACGCGTGGGGCGTCCACGGCCGAAGCGGTGAGCGCCGGCGGGCCGCTGAGCGTCAGCTCGACCAGGGTCTCGTCCAGCACCAGCAAGGTCTCCGCCCCCTTCAACCCGGCCAGAAGCCGGGCGCGGTCCGGGGCGCGCATCATCCGGCCCGTCGGGTTGTTATGGTCCAGCACCAGATAGGCCATGGGCGCACCGCTGCTCCGACACGCCGAGATCAGGCCGTCCACGTCCCAACCGTCCGCGCCGTCGTCGTCAGGCAAGGCGACCGGCGTCGGCCGGCCGCCCGCCGCGAGTATGGCGTCGATAGCCTGGGGGTAGGTGGGGTGGTCGAACACCACCGGGACGCCGGGCCGGACGGTCAGGCGCAACAGATGAACCAGTCCGTTGTGGGCGCCGTGGGTAATCAGGATCTGGCCCGGCGACGTCGCCAGCCCACGTCGTCGGTAGCCTTGGGCCACAGTCTCGCGGAGTTCTTCGAGGCCCGCCGGCTCATAGCCATGGCCGGGCAGGTTGGCGGGAAGCCGCTCCAGCGCCCGCACATAGGCGGCGTGGACATTGGAATCGGCCGGGAGGACAGCGGCTGTGAGGTCGATCATTCCCGGCGTCGAAGGCCTGTCCGACAGGATCTGGCGAGGGGAAGGCCCGACCGGCAGACTGGTGCGTGCAGCCTGCCCCTGGCCGCCGGCCAAGAACCCGTCATCCCTCAATCGTCCATAGGCAGCCGATACAGTCGTACGGCTCAAACCAAGGGCCTGCGCGACTTCTCGCTCGCCCGGCAGTCTAACCGCCAGCGGCAGGCGTCCGTCGAGAATCAGAAGTCGTACCGCGGCAGCCAGTTGCCGATAGGTGGCGCCAGCGCCCGGCGAGCGCCAGACGCCGAGATGGCGCACGAAGGGGGAAAGGCCGATGGACCGAGGTGACATAAGGCCAGAATGCCATAACTGGCCCTTTTTTAAAGCGCCAGTTTGGGTCAATCAGCTTCAATGACCCGTCGCCTCTTCCAGCTTTTCGCCGGCCTCGTCCTCTACGGCCTCTCCATCGCATTGATCGTTCGCGCCGATCTTGGGTTGGATCCGTGGGATGTGCTGAACCAGGGCGTGTTCGAGCGTTTCGCCACCCCCGCCGGAATCAGCTTCGGCCTGGTCGTCAATCTGATCGGTATGGCCGTTCTGCTGCTGTGGATTCCCCTGCGCCAGCGGCCTGGAATAGGCACTGTGGCTAATGTCTTGGTCATCGGCACAGTGGCGAATTTCGGTCTCGACTGGATCCCGTCTGACCTGGGCCTACCGCTCCGAACATTGCTGCTGGGCGCGGGCGTCGTGCTGAACGGCGTCGCCAGCGGGGCCTATATCGGCGCGGGCCTGGGTCCGGGTCCGCGCGACGGCCTGATGACCGGCATCGTCGCGCGCACCGGTTGGCCGGTGAAATGGGTCCGAACGGCGATCGAGCTGAGCGTCATCGCCTTCGGCTGGCTGTTGGGCGGCTCCGTCGGCGTGGGCACGGTGCTTTACGCCGTGACCATCGGCCCGCTGGTCCATCTGTTCCTACCGATGTTCACGATTCCCACCAGTAAGCGCTGACGTTTACGGCTGCAGTCGATACCCGCCGGCGTCGGTCAGCAGCAGGCGAGCCTGGCCGGGCTCGGGCTCGATCTTCTGGCGCAGGCGATAGATATGGGTTTCCAGCGTGTGGGTGGTGACGCCGGCGTTGTAGCCCCAGACCTCGGTCAGCAGTTCCTCGCGCGACACCGGCTTGGCCCCGGCGCGGTAGAGGTATTTCAGGATGTTGGTTTCCTTTTCCGTCAACCGCACCTTCTTGCCCTTGGCGTCCATCAGGACCTTGGCGGCAGGCCGGAACTCGTAGGGACCGATGGAGAAGACGGCGTCTTCCGACTGTTCATGGCTGCGCAGGTGGGCGCGGATGCGGGCCAGCAGGACGGCGAACCGGAAGGGCTTGGTGACATAGTCGTTGGCCCCGGCGTCCAGACCCAGGATGGCGTCGGCGTCAGCGGACTGGGCCGTCAGCATGATGACGGGGGTCGATACCCCGTCCTTGCGCAACAGGCGGCAGGCCTCGCGACCGTCCATGTCCGGCAGGTCGACGTCCAGCAGGATCAGGTCGGCGCGAATTTCGCGCCCCATGCGGACGCCGTCGGTGGCGGTGGAGGCCTGCTGGGTCTTGAACTCCTCATGGAGGTTCAACTGCTCGGCCAAGGCCTCGCGCAGGTCGTCGTCGTCGTCGATGATCAGGATGGTCTTGGGCGTGGGCATATGCAGACAATGGCGAGGCTTGGCCCCCGCGCCAAGGCTTGGGGGTGCGAATTCACGTCGGGTTACGGCCTAGAGGCGGTTTAAGGACGATTTCGTTCCCCGAACAACGCCGTTCCTACGCGAACATGGGTGGCGCCGCAGCGGATGGCGGTCTCGTAGTCGCCGCTCATCCCCATCGAAAGGACTGAAAGTTCGTTCCTGTCGGCGATCTGTTTCAGCAAGACGAAGTGGGGCGCCGGGTCTTCATCCGCCGGCGGAATGCACATCAGGCCGTCGACCGTCAGGCCGTAGGTGTCGCGCGCGGCCTGGATCAGGGCGTCGGCTTCGTCGGCCAGGACGCCCGCCTTCTGGGGTTCCGCGCCCGTATTGACCTGGACCAGGACGCGCGGCGCGCGGTCGAGCTTTTGGGCCGCCTCGGCCAGGGCGCGGGCCAGCTTTTCACGGTCCAGAGTCTCGATCACGTCGAACAGGGCCACGGCGTCCTCGGCCTTGTTGGTCTGTAAGGGGCCGATCAAACGCAGTTCCAGGTCGTTCAGGCCGGGATCACGCTCGGTCCAGCGCCCTTGCGCCTCCTGCACCCGGTTTTCGCCGAACACCCGCTGGCCAGCGGCCAGTATGGCGTCGATGGCCTCGGGCGGCTGGGTCTTGGAGACGGCGGTCAGGGTGACGGCGGCCAAATCCCGTCCGGCGGCGCGGCAGGCCGCGTCGATTCGCGCGCGAACCTCGGCCAGGTTTTCGGCGATGGACGTGGGCGAGGAAGCGGGGGAAGTAGAGGTCATGATCCTGTCGGCCGATTACAGCGATGAGGCGCGCGCGCTCTGGGATGCGGCGACCGCTCTAAACCGCGCCGCCGCCGCTGTCAGCCCGAGCGCCGCCGGTTTGCCGCCGCTGTTGTTCTTCACCGACCCGGATCGCACGCCCCGCCCCTGGGAGACGGCGGCGCGCCTGCCGGTTGGGTCTGCAGTGATCTATCGCGCCTTTGGGGCGGCGGATGCCTTCGAGCGGGGATTGAGACTGCGGCGGGCCACGCGGGACGCGGGCGTGAAACTGTTGGTGGGGCTGGATCAGACGCTGGCCGAGGCTGTCGAGGCCGACGGTCTTCACCTGCCTGAACGCGAGGCGGCGCGAGCGATCTCGATCCGCCTGAGCCATCCCGGCTGGCTTTTGACCGCGGCCTGGCACGGCGGCGACGTGCAAAAAGGGGGCCTGGACGCCCTGGTGCTGTCGCCGATCTTTCCCGCCGGCGGGGCTTCGGCGGTAAAGGCGCCGCTGGGCTTAGACGGGTTTCACCGATGCGCGCGCGCGGCGGGCCTGCCTGTCTACGCGCTGGGGGGCGTCGACGCGGAGACGGCTCCGGACCTGATCGGCTCAGGGGCGTGCGGCCTGGCGGGTGTCGCCGCGATCCAGTCCGCGTTTCGATAGAGCATCTTGCTCGGATCTGATCCGAGCGGGCCAGGTCAGAACTTGAAAATGGTCTCGAGCCGGACACGCGGCTGGGCGCGGCCGGTCGTTTCGGGGGCGCGGGCCGGGTCGGCCTCGGGCGAGGCCACCGCCGCCGCAGCGCCGACACGCAGACGGTCGTTCAAGCGGTAGTATGCGCCAGCCTCGACGTCGCCCCAGTCGGTCTCGCGGCCCACCGGCTGGTTCAGATTGAAGTCGAGGCCCCAGCGGCCATTGTCGTTCAGACGCAGACCCCGGCGTTGTTGAGCGGGGGCGTTGCGCTGTGCGGCCTGAGCTTCAGCCAGGGAAACAGTGGGGGCGCGCGACGGCGCAGTCTGGGCAAGCGCGGGGGCGCCGACGGCGAACGCCATCGCTGCAACAACCACCACGGAAAAATCGCCGAGCCGCATCCTGAACCCTTTAGACGCCGTCGATTGAAGACGCCTTAACCTTGAGCCGACCTTATGTGGTCGTGAACGCCGCGATTAGACACCGGGGGTCCTCCCGGTCAACGCAACGTGGTCCAGATCACCCGGTTCCTCGCATTGTTGCGGTGCGATGTGGCTCAAGCGTCACGGGAATTGGCGAAAAACGACCCTCGCTGTCAGCAGTCTGTCACAGAACGCGGAAAGCCGTATCGCCTTCGTCGGGCAGTTCGCCTTGTCATCGCCCCTTTTGCCCGTGTTATAGAGCCACGCAGCGTCGCCCCCGAGGGCGAAATGTCGTTCGCGCGTGTGGGCGAGGGCCCCCACGTCCCTGAGTTTACGGAGACTTCCTTGATGAGCCTCAACAAGGCCCTGGTTCGCGGCGTCGCTGTCGCCCTGGTCTCGGGCGTCGCCCTGAGCGCCTGCTCCAGCATTCCCTTCGTCGGCGGCGGCGACAAAACGCCCAAGACCGACGTGCAGCAGGGCATTGGCGTCAACGGCTATCTGTGGCGCGCCTCGCTCGACACCCTCAGCTTCATGCCCCTGCTGACCGCCGATCCTTGGGGCGGGGTCATCAACTATGATTGGTACACCAATCCCCAGACGCCGAATGAGCGCTTCAAGGCGACCGTCTTCATCCTGGACACCCGTCTGCGCGCCGATGCGCTGAACGTCACGGTGACCAAGGAAGTGAAGGGCGCCGATGGTCAGTGGACCGCCGCCCCGGTCGCCGCCCAGACCGAGGCGGATCTGGAAAACGCCATCCTGACCAAGGCGCGCCAGCTGAACCTGTCTAACGCGGGCTAAAGCAGGCGCCGCCTGCTTCAGCTTTCCTTTGGGTGTTGCCGCCCTTGGGGCTGCCTGAGCACCGTTTGGCTTAGACTCAGCCGCCTTTCTTCGGACGGCTGAAACGCATTACTTCTTGGGCGCTGTCGTCCTTCGGGCTAGTTGAGCACGGAGGGCGGCAGCGCCCTTTTGACTTCAGGACGACCGTGGCCCGTTACGAACCCAAGACCGCCGAACCCCGCCAGCAGGCACGCTGGGCGGACGCCTCCGCCTTCGTGACGAAGGATACCGGCCGTCCGAAATACTATGTGCTTGAAATGTTTCCCTATCCCTCGGGGAACATCCACATGGGACACGCCCGCAACTATGTGATGGGCGACGTGGTGGCGCGGTCCAAGCGCGCCCAGGGCTATGACGTTCTGCACCCGATGGGCTGGGACGCCTTCGGCATGCCGGCCGAGAATGCGGCCATGGAACGCGGCATCCACCCCAAGGGCTGGACCTACGACAATATCGCCCAGATGCGCGACCAGCTGAAGCTGTTGGGCCTGTCGCTGGACTGGTCGCGCGAGTTCGCGACCTGCGACCCGGAATACTACGGCAAGCAGCAGGCCTGGTTCCTGGCCCTGTATCGGCGCGGCCTGGTCTATCGCAAGGACGGGGTGGTCAACTGGGACCCGGTCGACAACACGGTCCTGGCCAATGAGCAGGTCATCGACGGGCGCGGCTGGCGCTCGGGCGCCGTGGTCGAGAAGCGCAAGCTGAACCAGTGGTTCCTGCGCATCACCGACTATGCCGACGACCTGATCGACGGTCTGAAGACCCTGGACCGCTGGCCCGAGAAGGTCCGGCTGATGCAGGAGAACTGGATCGGTCGCTCCAAGGGTCTGCAGATGACCTGGGCTTTCGCAGGCGCGGCCCCTGAGGGGTATGAGTCCGGCGTCGAAATCTACACCACCCGGCCCGACACCCTGTTCGGGGCCAGCTTCCTGGGCCTGGCGCCCGATCACCCGATCTCGAAACAGCTGGCTGAGGCCGACCCGGCGGTGGCGGACTTCGTCGCCAAATGCCGCGCGGGCGGCACGTCCCAGGCCGACATCGACCAGGCCGAGAAGATCGGCTGGGACACGGGCCTGAAGGCCGTTCATCCCTTCACGGGCGCAGAAGTTCCCGTCTGGATCGCCAACTTCATCCTGTCGGAATACGGCACGGGCGCCATCTTCGCCTGCCCGGCCCATGACCAGCGCGACCTGGACTTCGCCCGCAAATACGGCCTGCCGGTGATCCCGGTGGTCCGCCCCGAAGGCGCGGGCGACGATTTCGCCGTGGGCGACGAGGCCTATACCGGCCCCGGCTCCATCTTCCATTCCGACTTCCTGAACGGCCTGGACATCGAAACGGCCAAGGCCGAGGCGGTCCGCCGCGTCGAGGCGGCGGGCATGGGCCAGGGCGCGACCATCTATCGCCTGCGCGACTGGGGCGTTTCGCGCCAGCGGTATTGGGGTTGCCCGATCCCGATCATCCACTGCCCGTCCTGCGGGCCGGTGGAGGTTCCCGCCGACCAGCTGCCGGTCGTCCTGCCTGACGACGTCACCTTCGACGTGCCTGGCAATCCGCTGGATCGCCATCCCAGCTGGAAGCACGTCAAATGCCCGTCCTGCGGCCAGGACGCGACGCGCGAGACCGATACGCTCGACACCTTCGTCGATTCCAGCTGGTATTTCGCCCGCTTCACCGACCCGACGGCGGCCGAGCCGATCAACACCGAGGCGGCGAACCGCTGGCTGGCGGTGGATCAATATATCGGCGGGGTCGAACACGCGGTGCTGCACCTGCTGTACGCCCGCTTCATCACCCGCGCCCTGTCGGACGCCGGCATGCTGTCGGTGAAGGAGCCGTTCGCCGGCCTGTTCACGCAAGGCATGGTGGTTCACGAGACCTATCGCCGCGAGAATGGCCAGTGGGTCGAGCCCACCGACGTCGATCTGACCAATGCTGACGGCGTCCGTTCGGCGCGCCAGCTTTCGACCGGCGAAACCCTGGTCATCGGCGACATCGAGAAGATGTCCAAGTCCAAGAAGAACGTCGTCGCGCCCCAGGAAATCCTGGAGTCGCATGGCGTGGACGCGGGCCGTCTGTTCGTCCTGTCCGACAGTCCGCCCGAACGGGACGTGCAATGGACCCCCGGCGGGGTCGAGGGCGCCAGCCGGTTCGTGCAGCGCACCTGGACCCTGTTTGATGCCTATGACGCCGGCTTCGCGGGCGAGGACAAGGCCAACGCCGAGCTGCTGCGCGAGACGCACAAGGCGATCAAGGCCGTGTCCGAGGGGGTCGAGGGTTTCCGCTTCAACTCGGCCATCGCCAAACTGTACGCCTTTGTCGCCACCGTCCGCGACAGCGCCCAGGCCGGCGGCGACGCCAAGCGTCAGGCCCTGTCGGCCCTGGCCCGCCTGATCGCCCCCTTCACCCCGCACCTGGCCGAGGAATGCTGGACCCAGCTGGGCGAAGACGGGATGGTTCTGGACGCGCCGTGGCCGGTGTGGGACGCTGCGCTCGCGGCCGACGACGAGGTGGTCCTGCCCATCCAGATCAACGGCAAGCGTCGCGCGGAAATCCGCGTGCCGCGCGGCATGGAGCCCGCCGAGGTCGAGGTCCTGGTTCTGGCCGACGAGACCGTGCAGGCGCGGCTGGAGGGTCTGAGCGTGAAGAAGATCGTCGTGGTCAAGGACCGGATCGTGAATCTGGTGGCCGGCTGATGCGCGGTGCAGCGGTATTCGCGGTTCTGGGCGCGCTGGCGGTTTCCGCCTGCGGCTTCACGCCGATGTACGCCGAGCCGGCCGTGGGCTCGCCTCTGCGCCGGATCGCCGTTTCCGCTCAGGACGACCGGCTGGGCTATCGGTTGCGCGAGCAGCTGGAGGACGCGCTGGGCTGGGATCGCTCGGCTACACCCCTGTATCGCCTGACGACCCAGGTGGAACAGGAACGGCGCTCGCTGGGGCGGCGCATCGACGACACCGCGACCCGCTATGAGCTGACCGTGAAGGCGAGCTGGACTCTGACGCCCGCCGCCGGAGGAACGCCTGTCACCGGCGAAGAGACCGTCACCACCACCTATGCCGCCGCCGACCAGCCCTATGCCGCCATCGCCGCCCAGCAGGACGGCGAGGAACGCGCCGCCTCCGAGCTGGCGCGTCGAATCCGGCTGGACCTTATGCAGGCGCTGTCGAACCGGTGATCCTCGCCAAACGCCCAGAGATCGATCGCTTTCTGAAGGCGCCCGATCCGGCCATCCGGGCGGCGGTGATCCACGGCAAGGACCGGTCGGGCGTCGCGGAACGGGCCGAGGTTCTGTGCCGGACCGTCACCCCGGATCTGAACGACCCCTTCAACGTCACGGTCCTGACCGACAGCGACATCGACAGCGACGAGTCCAAGCTGGAGGAGGCCCTGACGGCCATGTCCCTTATGGGCGGGCGTCGTCTGGTGCGGATCCGCCTGTCGACGCTGAAGCCCGGCGTGGACAAGGCCGTCGCCGCCGCCGTCAAGATCCATGCCGAGGGGGGCTATAATCCCGACGCCATGCTGGTGGTCGAGGCCGACCAGCTGGGCCGCGACTCTGCCCTGCGCAAGACCGCCGAGAAGGAAAACGGGGCCGTCGGCATCGTCTGCTACGAGGACGAGACCGGCGACGTCGCCCGCATGACGCGCGAGGCCCTAGCCGTCGACAAGGTAGGCCTGACTGCCGACGCCCTGGACCGGTTCGTGGGACGCCTGCCGCGCGAGCGGGGCCTGATGCGCCAAGAGATCGAGCGTCTGGCCCTGTTCATCGGCCCCGGCTCGGGCCGGACCATCGATGTGGACGAGTTGGAGCAGCATCTGGGCGTCGAACCGGACGCCTCTCTGTCCGACGCGGCGCTTCAGGCTTTCGGCGCCCGGCCCGGTCCCGCCCAATCAGGTTTGAGGCGGGCGTTCGCTGAGGGCGAATCCTCGGTCCTGGCCGTGCGATCCGCCGCCCTGCACCTGGGACGGCTGCGGCGGATCAATATCCTCCAGGCCAATGGCGCGGGGGCCAAGGAGGCGGCCAA
The DNA here is from genome assembly GCA_046314055.1 of Brevundimonas sp. GTDB lineage: Bacteria > Pseudomonadota > Alphaproteobacteria > Caulobacterales > Caulobacteraceae > Brevundimonas. The sequence goes on along the minus strand of JBKBXN010000009.1, from coordinate 20,745 downwards.
GGCGGCCGGGGTCTTCTGGAAACAGGAGGCGGAAATGCTGCGTCAGGCCCGCGCCTGGCGGCTGGAGGCGCTGGACGAGGTGCTGGACAGTATCAACACCGCCGACGTCGCCACCAAGACAACTGGCATGCCGGATCAGCTGATCGCCGAACGCCTGCTGCTGGAGATCGCCGGGCGGGCTCGCCGCTTGGGTCTCTGAGGACGCGCCTCAGACCATCGGCGGCGGACCGGCCAGGACGTCGCGCTTGCCGGCGTGGTTGGCGGGGCTGACCACGCCTTCCTGCTCCATCCGTTCGATCAGGGAGGCGGCGCGGTTGTAGCCGATCTGCAGACGACGCTGGACATAGGAGGTCGAGGCCTTGCGGTCGCGGGTGACCACGGCCACGGCCCGGTCATAGAGGTCGTCGCCCGAACCACCGCCCCCCTCGTCCATGGCGCCATCCGCATCCCCGTCCGGTTCATCGGTGATCAGGTCCAGATAGTCGGGCTCGGCCTGGGCCTTCAGGTGTTTGCAGACGTCCTCGACTTCCTTGTCGTCGACGAAGGGGCCGTGCAGGCGCGTGATCCGCCCGCCGCCGGCCATATAGAGCATGTCGCCCTGGCCCAGCAGCTGTTCGCCGCCCTGCTCGCCCAGGATGGTGCGGCTGTCGATCTTGGACGTGACCTGGAAGCTGATCCGGGTCGGGAAGTTGGCCTTGATGGTGCCGGTGATGACGTCGACCGACGGGCGCTGGGTCGCCATGATCAGGTGGATGCCGGCGGCGCGGGCCATCTGGGCCAGGCGCTGGACGGCGCCCTCGACGTCCTTGCCGGCGACCAGCATCAGGTCGGCCATCTCGTCCATGACCACGACCAGGAAGGGCAGGGGCTCGGGCCGGATTTTCTCGGACTCGTAGACCGGGCGGCCCTGGTCGTCGAAGCCGGTCTGGACCGTGCGTTCGAAATGCTCGCCCTTCGCCTGAGCCTCGCGGGCGCGCTCGTTGTAGGAGGCGATGTTGCGCACGCCCAGTTTGGACATGCGGCGATAGCGATCCTCCATCTCGCGCACCGTCCACTTCAAGGCGACGACGGCCTTCTTCGGATCGGTCACGACCGGCGCCAGCAGGTGCGGGATGCCGTCATAGACCGACAGCTCCAGCATCTTGGGGTCGATCATGATGAAACGGCATTCGGCCGGGCTGTGGCGATACAGGATCGACAGGATCATGGCGTTGACCCCCACCGACTTGCCCGAACCGGTGGTGCCCGCGATCAGCAGGTGGGGCATGCGGGCCAGGTCGGCGACATAGGGTTCGCCGCCGATGGTCTCGCCCAGGGCGAGCGGCAGCAGGTGGCCCTTCTTGTCGTATTCGGCGCTGGACAGCAGGTCGCGCAGATAGACGGTCTCGCGCTTGGCGTTCGGCAGTTCGATGCCGATGGCGTTGCGGCCCTGAACCACCGAAATCCGGCAGGCGCGGGCGGACATGGACCGGGCGATGTCGTCGGCCAGGGCGACGACGCGGCCGTGTTTCACGCCGGGGGCGGGGACCAGTTCGTACAGGGTGACGACGGGGCCGGGGCGGATCTGGTCGATCACGCCGCGCACGCCGAACTCCTGCAGCACGCCTTCCAGCATCTTGGCGTTCTGCTTCAGCGAATCCTCGTCCACCGAACCGACGCGCTGGGCCGGCTTGGTCAGTATGCCGAGCGGCGGCAGGTCGAAGGCGCCTTCGGGACGGTCGAAGACGAAGGTCTGTTGATCGGCGTCTTCCTTGCGGGGCTTGGGGGCCTTGACCGCGGCGACGCGCGGTTCGACCGAACGGGGCGCGGCGCGGGCGGCGGGGGCGGCTTCGTCCTCCCACGGCGGCAGGTCGTCGTAGGCCGTCTGGGGGCCGTCGGCGTCCTGATCCGGCGCAAAGGCGGCGTCCATGACGGGCGCGGGCGTGCGAACTTCAGGCTTGGGCTTGAGCGCGGCCTTTTCACGCGCGGGGGCGCGTGGCTTTCTGGCCGCCGGAGCCGGCGGGGCGACGGGCGCCCGCAGCGAGCGGCTCCAGTGGAAGGTGTCGACGAAATCCTTGGCGCGAAGGCCGATGGCGAAACCGGTCAGCCACAGGCCGCCGCCGAGGAAGACCACGCCCGCGATGATCCGTCCGCCGGGGATGCGCAGCGCGCCCAGGCCCTGGGCGGTCAGGCCGGTGAAGGCGTCGCCCCACAGGCCGCCCAGACCGGCGGCCAGGGGCCAGGCGGCGGGCGCAGCCAGGGCGGCGAGGGCGCCGGACAGCAACAGGGTTCCGGCCGTGGCGGCCAGGGCTTTGATTGGGCTGGGCTTCAATCTCTGCTGGATGGCGTCGCCGACCGCGCGGGCCAGGCCGAAGGCGACCAGCAACAGGGCGGCGGGCCAGGCGGCGAGGCCCAACGACTGCATGAACAGGTCTGCAAACAGGGCCCCATTCGCGCCCAGCCAGTTGGTGGTCGGCAGGCTGGACGCGGCGTTCAGGCTGGCGTCCGCCGGGTTCCACGAGACCAGGGCGACCAGCAGCAGGGTCGCCAGCAGGGCCTGCAGCACCCCCCGGAAACGCACGACGAAGGGCGCCTCCCACAGGATGCGGGCGCTGATCCAGGCCTGACGGCCGACGGCGAGGGCGGTGGACATGAAAGGCGGACCTTCCGGGCGGCTGACGTTCGACCGTCCTTGTCGCACCTTCAGGGTTAAGAGGTTGTTTACCAGCCCTGTCCGGATCTCAGATGATCACCGACTCGACGGAGCGACGCGGGGACAGGGGCAGGGTCGGGCCGTAGCCGATCCGGAGCACCAGATTCGGGCGCTTGCCGCCTTCCCCGACCAGGGCGGCCAACTCGGGGCGCAGGGCCGCCACTTCGACCGGTTGATTGACGAAGGCGTGGCGCAGGCCCAGGCCCGTCGCGGCCAGCATCAACCGCTGGCAGGCCCGACCGACGGCGATCCAGTGGGCCGGGTCGGACCGTTCCGCCACGAAAACGGCCACGGCGGCGGATGAGGCGATCTGGGCTTGATAACGGGCGTTCTCGCTCACGGCGGTGAAGAATTGATCGAAGGCGAGCCCGCCCAGGGCGTCGGGCAGGACGGGGCTGCCGCTGGCCGCCGAAAACAGGCCGTCGCCGTGGCGAAGCGCCGAGCGCGGATTGAACCGCAACCACTGTTTCAGCTCGGCCATGAAGGCCGGATCGGCCATCTGGGCGCTGTTGCCGGCGACGACCAGGTCGCGGACGCGGTCCAGGCTGGGCCGGTCGATCAGAAGGTGGACGGCGACCCCCGGGGCCGTCGCCGCCTTGCGCAGTCTCGCCAGCGCGTTCGCGGGTATGGGGCGGCCGTCATAGAGGGTGCGGCTGGAGCGTCGGGCCGGTATGGCGGCGAACAGGGGATCCGGTTGGGCGGCGCCGGAGGTGAAGCTGTAGCGCAGGCTGTGTCCGCCGGCGCCCACGGTCAGTTCGCCGGGACGGCCCGTCGCGGCGGCGGCGATCCGCAGGTTTTCGGCTGCGCAGCCCAGGCTGACGAAGAGATGGTGGTCATCCGGATCGACCGCCGGAGTCCTGCGCGACAGGTCAGGCAGGATGTCGATGGCGCCGTCGGAGAGGCGAAACCGCCAGGGCTGTGTGTTGTGACCGCTGGCCGCCAGGGCCGCATAGCGGATCAGTTCGGTCAGGGGCGGCGCGTCTGTCAGGGGGGCGCGGAACCCGGCCGTCAGACGGTCGTAGTCGCCGCGTGATCCGGTCGAGGCCCGCCAACCGACGCCGCCGACCGCGCCCAAGGCGAGCGTAGCGCCCGCGCCGATCAGAATCCGTCGCCTGTTCACCGTCAGTCTCCTGCTCCCGACAGCCTTGCGGCCGTCGTCCGGTGAAAGCCTTGACCTCGGTCAAGGTCCGTGGGGACTGTGACGATTTCCAGTCTGGACCTTTGCGTCATCGAGCGCGACAAGCCTGCCATGGCAGACACTGACCGCTACGACATCATCATCGCCGGCGCGGGTTTGGCCGGGGCGGCCTTCGCCCTGGCGGCGACTCAGGGCGGGCTGAAGGTGGTGCTGGTCGATCCGCAGCCGTTCAGCGCCCAGCTGGCGCCGACCTTCGACGGCCGTTCGACGGCCGTCGCCTTTTCGACCTTCCGCATGCTGGACGCGCTGGGCCTTGGCGAGGCGCTGCGGCCGCACGCCTGCCGGATGGATCACATCCTGGTGACGGACGGCCGCCGACCGGGCGCGGCCAGCCGTGCGGCGTCGCCGGCCTTCCTGCGGTTTGACGCCGAGGAGATCGGCGGGCGCACCGGCGGCGAGCCGCTGGGCTATATGGTCGAGAATCGGCGGATCCGAGCGGCCCTGGCCGAGGCGGTGACGGCGGCGGGAATCGAGGTGCGGGCCCCGGCCTCGGTGACTTCGGTCGAGACCGACACGGGCAAGGCGACCGTGACCCTGGCCGACGGCTCGGTCCTGACCGCCGCCCTGGTGGTGGGGGCGGAGGGGCGCGGCGCGACGGTGCGTCGCGCCGCCGGGATCGAGACCGGGGGCGGGGGCTATGGCCAGAGCGGGGTGGTGGCCACGGTACGGCTGGGCCGCGACCACGGCAATGTCGCCCACGAGTATTTCCTGCCCAGCGGGCCCTTCGCCATCCTGCCCCTGACGGATCAGCGCGCCAGCTTGGTCTGGACCGAGACGACACGCCGGGCCGAGGCCCTGCGTGACGCCTCGGACGCGGCCTTCCAGTCCCATCTGATGCGGCGGTTCGGGGAGTTTCTGGAGGGGGTCTCCGTCGAGGGGCCGCGCTTCGTCTATCCGTTGTCGCTCAGCCTGGCCGAAACACTGGTCGCGCCGCGCATCGCCCTGATCGGCGACGCCGCCCACGGGGTGCATCCGGTCGCGGGCCAGGGCCTGAACATGGGGCTGAAGGACGCCGCCGCCCTGGCCGAGGTGCTGGCCGAGGCCGCGCGGCTGGGCGAGGACCTGGGGGCCGAGACCGTGCTGGAACGCTACGCCCGCTGGCGACGGTTCGACACGGCGGCCCTGGCTGCGGGCTTCGACGCCTTCGTGCGGCTGTTTTCCAACGACATCGCCCCTGTGCGGATCGCGCGAGACCTTGGCATGGCGGCGGTGAACCGGATCGGACCCTTGCGCCGGGCCTTTATGCAGGAGGCCGGCGGGGCGACCGGGGATCTGCCGCGGCTGCTGCGCGGCGAGGCGGTCTAGTTCAGCTGCAACCGTACGCGGTCGAAGGTCGTCGATCGCCGCGCCTCTTCGACGCCGTCCAAACCGTGGGCGCGGGCCAGGGCTTCCAGTGAGCCGGCTAAAGCCCCTTGTTTCTCCCGCGCGGCGGCGACGTCCAGCCAGGGACGATGGTCGTCCGGGTCCAGCAGGGCGCGACGCAGGGCCGAGCGTTCGGCGGCGTCATAGTCGCGGCTGCGGATGGCGCGGCTGAACAGCAGGTTCTGCAGCCGGATCAGCGACTGGCGGTCCGTCACCGGGGCCATCAACAGATCCAGCCGGTCCGCGACGTGCGGGGTCAGGCCGGCTCGCAACGCGCGCCGGGTCAGTTCGCTGGGCAAGACCAGCCGTCCCTGACTGAAGGGGTCCAGGGCCACTGGGCCCTCGGCCGTCTCGACCCGCACCAGGAAATGGCCCGGAAAATCGACGCCCGCCGCCTTGAGCCCGGCCGCACGGGCCGCATGGAGGTAGAAGACCGCCAGGGCCGCCGACAGGCCGCGTCGACGCTCGGCCACGTCGATGATGTCGGTATTGGCGGGGTGGTCCGAGTGCAGCAGGTCGCCGTTCAGCTGCAGATCGGCGGACAGGGTCTCGGACAGGGCCTCGTCGGGGCCCTCGCCGCCGATCCGCTCCTTCAGCCGTTCACAGGCGCTGCGGGCCAGGGTGCGGACGGGCTCGGGGTCGCGGAAGGGATAGTCGTGGATGGCGCAGGCGATCGCCGCCTCCAGCAAGGGGAAGCTGTCGTCGCCGCCCTCTCCGGCCGACGTCAGGATGGCCTCGGCCTCTTCCCGCGTCATGCGATCCCTTCAGCGCCCTGTCTCTGAACGCCGCGAAGATGACGTGGAAACCGTCCTGGAGCCAGCGCCACCATATCAATTCTCAATTCAAGCGGTTGCAGGGCCGGCCGATTACGCCGAACGGCTTCTCCCGCCGCGACCAGCCGATCATGCTGGGCGGGCTTCAGCGCCAGGACGGCGAGGTCGAGCCGGGTGCGGCGCTTGACCTCGACCACAGCCAGGACGGGGCCGCGCCGGGCCAGCAGGTCGATCTCGCCGGAGCGGGTCTTCAGCCGAAATCCGAGCACCTGGTAGCCTTTGAGCATCAGCCACAGGGCGGCGATCCATTCCGCCGCGTGGCCGGCCTTGAAGGCGGCGCCGCCCTTGGCCTGACGCCACGCCGCCTTGGGGCGTCGGTTCGGCGCCGGGCGGGGCAGGCGGGGGCTCACTTGCCTTGAAGCTCCAGGGCGCGGCGATAGAGGCTCTTGCGGTTCAGTCCCAGGGCCCGGGCCACTTCCGAGGCGGCTTCTCCGGTCGAAAGCCGCGTCAGGGCGTCGGCCAGGGCGGCGTCGGCGTCGGCCTGGGTCGCTTCTTCCGCCTCGCCGGGGCCGATGACCACGACGATCTCGCCCTTGGGCGCGTCGAGGCGGGGATCGACCGCCAGTTCGTCCAGCGATCCCCGGACGCACTCTTCGTACAGCTTGGTCAGTTCGCGGGCCACGGCGGCCGGACGAGGGCCAAGGACAGCCGCCATGTCAGTCAGGCTGTCGCGCAGGCGCGGCCCGCTTTCGAAGAAGACCAGAGTCTGGCGCTGGCCTTTCAGCCCCTCGAGGGCGGCGGTCCGGCCGGCGGTCTTGGGCGGCAGGAAGCCGGCGAACAGGACGCGGTCGGCGGGCAGTCCGGCGATGCAGAGGGCGGCCAGCAGGCTGGACGGGCCGGGGATCGGGTGGACCGGCAGGCCCTCGGCGATCACTGCGCGGGCGACGACGAAGCCGGGGTCGGAGACCAGGGGCGTGCCGGCGTCGGAGACCAGGGCCACCACCTCGCCGGCCCGAAGCCGCTCGATCGCCTGTTCGGCGGCGCGGCTCGAGGCGTGGTCGTCGCAACGTTCCAGCTTGGCCTTCAGTCCATAGGCGGTCAGCAGCTTGGCGGTGACGCGGGTATCCTCGGCCAGCACCAGGTCGGCGGCGGCCAGGACATCCAGGGCCCTGAGCGTCATGTCGCGCAGGTTTCCGATCGGCGTCGCCACCAGATAGAGACCCGGCTCCACCCGCCGGGGCGGGGGGGCGGTGGGCGGGAAGGGGCCGGGTTCGCTCATGATCAGACGGTGGGGGGCACCGCGGTGCTCGGCTTTTCGACCACGGCGGCGGGCGGACGCGGCGCCGAGGTCAGGCCCGACCCCTGGAAGGCGGGACCGGCGTCATAGGCGGCGAAGGTGGCCGCGGTGATGATCTCGCTGACCGAAGCGCCCAGAGAGACGATCTGCACCGGCTTCTCCAGACCGACCAGCAGGGGGCCGATCACCGTGGCGCCGCCCAGGGCCTGGACCAGCTTGGTCGAAATGGCGGCTGAATGAATGGCGGGCATGACCAGGACGTTGGCCGGCTTGGTCAGGCGGTTGAAGGCGTAGGCCGGGTGACCCTTGGGATCCAGGGCGACCTCGGGCGGCATTTCGCCCTCGTATTCGAAATCGACGCCCTTCTTGTCCAGGATGCGGATGGCCTCGCGCACTTTTTCGGCGCGGTCGCCGGGCGGATTGCCGAAGGTCGAATAGCTGAGGAAGGCCACGCGGGGATTGCGGCCCAGTTTCCGCACCGTCTCCGCCGCCTTGATGGCGATGTCGGCCAGTTCCGCCGCATCCGGCAGTTCGTGGATGGAGGTATCGGCGACGAACAGGGTCCGGCCCTTGGCCAGCAGGATCGACAGGCCGATCAGGGTGTCCTCGACGTCCAGCACGCGCTGGACCTCCTTCAAGGCCATGTTGAAGTTGCGGGTCACGCCCGCGACCATGGCGTCGGCCCGGCCCTTGGCGACCAAGGTGGCGGCGAAATAGTTGCGGTCCTGGTTGATCATCCGGGCCACGTCGCGGCGCAGATAGCCCCGACGTTGGAGCTTTTCGTACAGCCAGTCGGTGTCTTCGACATTGTGTTCCGAGACACGGGCGTTGGTGATCTCTATGCCCAGGTCGTCGAAATTCAGCCCGGCCTCGGCGGCGTTCTGGCGGATCAGATCCTCGCGACCGACCAGGATCGGCGTGCCCAGATCGGCCTGTTTGAAGCCCCAGGCGGCGCGGATCACGGCCAGTTCTTCACCCTCGGCGAAGACGACCCGCTTGTTCGCCCCACCGCGCACGGCCGAACTGATCTTCTGCATCAGGGCGGCGGACGGATCGACGCGCGAACGCAGGGCGTTGCGATAGACGTCCATGTCCTCGATCTGGACGCGAGCCACGCCGGTATCCATCGCCGCCTGGGCGACGAAGGGCGGGATGTACCAGATCAGGCGCGGGTCGAACGGGGTCGGGATGATGTAGTCCGGGCCGAACTTCAGCTTGCGGCCGCGATAGGCGGCGGCGACCTCGTCCGGCACGTCCTCGCGGGCCAGGGCGGCCAAGGCCTGGGCGCAGGCGACCTTCATCTCGTGGTTCACCCGCCGCGCGCGCACGTCCAGGGCGCCCCGGAACAGGTAGGGGAAGGCCAGGACGTTGTTGACCTGGTTCACATAGTCCGAGCGGCCGGTGGCGATGATGGCGTCGGACCGGACCGACTTGACGTCTTCCGGCGTGATCTCGGGATCGGGGTTGGCCATGGCGAAGATGATCGGATTGGGCGCCATGGAGGCCACCATCTCCTTGGTGATCGCGCCCTTGGCGGACAGGCCCAGCACCACGTCGGCGCCCACCATGGCCTCGGCCAGGGTGCGCAGGGGGGTGTTGGTCGCATGGGCGGCCTTCCACTGGTCCATGCCGTGTTCGCGGCCCTGATAGACGACGCCGTCCTTGTCGCAGATGACGGTGTTCTCGGCCTTGACGCCGGCGGCCTTCATCAGGGCGATGGACGACAGGCCCGCCGCCCCAGCGCCGGCCAGCACCACCTTGACCTCGTCCAGCCGCTTGCCCGCGACATGGCAGGCGTTGATCAGGCCGGCGGTCGAGATGATGGCCGTGCCGTGCTGGTCGTCATGGAAGACGGGGATGTCCAGCAGGTCCTGCAGCTCGCTCTCGATGACGAAGCATTCGGGGGACTTGATGTCCTCCAGATTGATGCCGCCCCAGGTGTCGCCGATGTTCTTGACGACGGTGATGAACTCGTCCGGATCGGTGGTCTTCACCTCGACGTCGAAGCTGTCGACATCGGCGAAGCGTTTGAACAGGACCGACTTGCCCTCCATCACCGGCTTGGAGGCCATGTGGCCCAGGTTGCCCAAGCCCAGGATGGCGGTGCCGTTCGAGATGACGGCGACCAGATTGCCCTTGGACGTGTATTCGTAGGCCTTGTCCGCGTCTGCGGCGATGGCCAGGACCGGCACGGCCACGCCCGGCGAATAGGCCAGCGACAGGTCGCGCTGGGTCGCCATCGGCTTGGTCGGGGCCATGGAGATCTTGCCCGGGGTCGGGAAGAGGTGGAAGTCCAGCGCCTCCTGGTCGGAGAAGGTCTGTTTTTCGGTTTGATCGGGCATCGGGGCGTCCAGGGCGTCGGCGGGGCTGTAACCGTTCGTGTCCTAGAGTGTGGGAAGGGCCGCGCCAAGCCTTGACCCCCCGTAAGGCGTACAGACCGGTTCCGAAGCTTCCGTTCGCGTCAGCGTCAACTGGCCTCGCCGCCTAGAAGGACAGCGCGCCCGTGCGTTCGATCTCGACCGGGCCGGTCATCAAGACATGGTCGGTCGCCGCGTCCCAATCGATGACCAGTTCGCCGCCGTCGACGACGACGGTGGCCTTGCGATCCGTCAGGCCGCGCCGGGCCGCCGCCACCTGGGCTGCGCAGGCGCCGGTGCCGCAGGCCTTGGTCAGGCCGGCGCCGCGTTCCCAGACGCGCAGACGGATATGGTCGCGGTCCAGCACATTGGCGAAGCCGACATTGACCCCCTGGGGAAACAGCGGGTGATGTTCGACCAGGGAGCCGGAGCCGGTGACGAAGCCGTCGTCCTGGCGGTCGGTGAAGAAGACCACGTGGGGGTTGCCCATCGAAACGGCGCCGGGCGTGTGCAGCAGGGGGGCGTCAATGGGGCCGACCTGAAGCTCGATGCCGCGGGTGTCCATTTCTTCCGCCAGGGGCACCTGGGTCCAGTCCAGCCGGGGCTTGCCCATATCGACCGTGACCTGGCGGTCGCCGGCGCGGGCGGCGGTGGTGGGGCCGCCGGCGGTGTCTATGACGACCCGATCCGAGCCCTTGGCCTCCATCAACAGCCAGCCGACGCAGCGCAGGGCGTTGCCGCAGGTCTCGACCATGGAGCCGTCGGCGTTCCACACCCGCATGAAGGCGTCGGCGGTCTCGGACGGCTCGATGGCGATCAGCTGGTCGAACCCCTCGCCCGTGGCGCGGTCGGCCAGGGCGCGGATCTGGTCCTCGGTCGGACGAAACGGCGTTTCCAGCGCGTCGATGACGATGAAGTCATTGCCGGCGCCGTTCATCTTGATGAAAGGACGGGTCATGCAGGCCATATAGGCCCATCCCTGTCGTCCGGAAACCACTGTGTCCCAGAGCGAAACAGACCCCAAGGACGGCCTGAGGCTGCGCGCGCGGCTGCGATACCTGTATCACGGCGGCCAGCCGGCGGCGGTGAAGTTCCGGTTGACGGTCATCGTCATCGACTTCGCCATCATCGCCTTCTTCCTGGCGGCGCCGATCCTGAAGAACATGGGCTGGGCCTTCTATGTGCTCGACTATCTGATCGCCGCCCTGCTGGCGGCCGACCTGGCCGCGCGGGCCTATGCCTATTCCGATATCAAGGACTGGCTGAAACGGCCGATCGTCTGGCTGGACCTGTTCATTCTGGCGACCCTGCTGTTCCCGGCCTGGCTGTTCAATCTCGGCTTCCTGCGGATGCTGCGGCTGTGGACCCTGCTGAACTCGGACTTCTTCTGGCGGACGGTCGGCGCGCGGTTCGACGACACTCGGGTCGAAGGGATCGTGCGGGCGCTTTCGGGCCTGGTGACCTTCGTCTTTGTCGTGACCGGTTTCGTCTATGCGACCTTCCGGGGGCATGACGGGATCAGCGGCTATATCGACGCCCTCTATTTCACCGTGGCGACCCTGACGACCACCGGGTTCGGCGACGTGACCCTGCCGGGGCCGCTGGGCAAGCTTCTGTCCATCGCCATCATGCTGGTCGGGATCACCCTGTTCCTGCGTCTGGCCCAGGCCCTGATCAAGCCGCACAAGGTCCGCTACCCCTGCGACCGCTGCGGCCTTCAGACGCACGACCCGGACGCGGTGCACTGCAAGGCCTGTGGTCAGCTGCTGTGCATCCCGGATGAGGGCTGACCCGGATATGACAAAACCGTAAGGGTCGGCGTCCTCGCCTTGCCGCGGGGCGGCTCGCCGTTAAGGTGCCCGTCTTCAATTCCGGGGACTGTCCATGATCCGCTCATCCGCCGCCGTGCTCGCGGCTCTTCTCGCCTCCACCAGCCTGACCTCGGTATCCATGGCCCAAACTGCTCCCGCCTCCGCCCCCTCCGCCCCCGCCTTCGCGACCAGCGAGGCGACCGACCCTTACGTCTGGCTCGAAGATGTCGAGGGCGAACGGGCCATGGCCTGGGTCAAGGAACACAACACCCGTTCCCTGGGCGTGCTGCAGGGCGACCCCCGCTATGAGCCCCTGCACCAGCAGGCGCTGGAGATTGTCCAGGCGCGTGATCGGATTCCGTCGCCGGGCTTCACCCACGACGGCCATATCGACAACTTCTGGCAGGACGCCCAGCATGTGCGTGGCGTCTGGCGGCGCACCACGCTGGACTCCTACAAGACCGCCGAGCCCCAGTGGGAAACGGTGCTGGACATCGACGCCCTGGCCGAGGCCGAGAGCGCCAACTGGGTCTACAAGGGCTCGACCTGCCTGGCCCCCGAAGAGCGCTACTGCCTGATCAGCCTGTCGAACGGCGGCAAGGACGCCGTCACCCTGCGCGAGTTCGACAGCGTGACCCGCAGCTTTGTCGAGGGCGGCTTCGTCCTGCCGGAATCCAAGGGCGGGGCCACCTGGCTGAACAAGGACACCCTGCTGATCGCGCGTGATTTCGGCGTCGGCACCCTGACCAACTCCGGCTATCCGATGATAGTGAAGCGGATGATGCGCGGCCAGTCGCTGGATCAGGCCGATGTCCTGTTCATGGGCGAACCGACCGACGTCTCGGTGTCCGGCTATACGCTGCGCGACGCCGACGGAGTGCTGAAGGCGACCCTGATCAACCGGTCGATCGACTTCTATTCGTCCGAGACCTATCGCGTGACCGACGATGGGGCGGTGGTGAAACTGGCCCTGCCGGCCAAGTCGGACATCACCGGACTGGTCGCCGGCAAGCTGGTGGTGTCGCTGAAACAGGACTGGACCGCGCCGTCCGGTCAAGACTTCAAGAGCGGCGACCTGATCGCCTGGCCGCTGGACGCCTGGCTGGAAGACCAGGCGACGCCCGCCGTGCTGGTGCTGCGCCCGACCGAGCGTCAGGCGGTCGAGGGGGTCAACGCCACCCGAAACACCCTGGTCGTCGCCCTGTACGACAATGTGCGCGGTTCGGTGCGGATCTATCGTCCCGGCGAGACGGAATGGACCCATACGACCCTGGACCTGCCGCAGAACGTTTCGGTCAGCGTCGGCTCGGCCTCCGAGACCGACGACAAGGTCTTCGTAAGCGTCACCGGTTATCTGAACCCGTCCAGCCTGTGGCTGGCCGATGCGGCGACCGGCGTGGTCGAGCAGGTCAAGTCGATGCCGGCCAAGTTCGACGCGACGGGCATGACGGTGGACCAGCACGAGGCCCGCTCGGCCGACGGCACGATGATCCCCTATTTCGTGGTCCATAAGGCGGACATGCCGCTGGACGGCTCCAATCCGACGCTTCTGTACGGCTACGGCGGGTTCGAAAGCTCGCTTTTGCCCGGCTATTCCGCCACGGTCGGCAAGCTGTGGCTGGAGCGGGGCGGGGTCTATGTCATCGCCAATACGCGCGGCGGCGGCGAGTTCGGACCGCGCTGGCACGAGGCGGCTCTGCAGCAGAACCGCCAACGGGCGCACGAGGACTTCCAGGCCGTGGCTCTGGACCTGATCGCCCGCGACATCACCAGCCAGCCCAAGCTTGGGATCATGGGCGGCTCGCAAGGCGGCCTGTTCATGGGAGCCATGCTGACCCAGCGGCCCGACCTGATCAACGCCGCCGTCATCCAGGTGCCCCTGTTCGACATGCTGCGCTTCCACAAGCTGCTGGCCGGCGCCTCGTGGATCGGCGAGTATGGAAACCCCGACGTTCCGGAAGAACGCGCCTGGATCCAGGCCTATTCGCCCTATCAGAACCTGCGGGCGGGCCAGCCCTATCCGGAGGTCTTCATCCACACCTCGACCAAGGACGACCGGGTCCACCCGGGTCACGCGCGCAAGGCGGCGGCGCGTCTGGAGGAGTTGGGCTATCCGGTGCTGTTCTACGAGAACACCGACGGCGGCCATGCGGCGGGGGCCAATCTGCAGGAAACCGCCCGGCGTTTGGCGCTGGAATACACCTATCTGTCGCGGCGGCTGATGGATTCCCCGGCGCAGGAATAGGTCTTTATCCGCTCATCCCGGCGAAAGCCGGGACCCAGTTCTTTCGCGAGGTTCGGCGGCTGGGATCGAGTTCAGTAAGAATGGGCGACGCCGAACGCCCAAAGGTCTGGGTCCCGGCTTTCGCCGGGATGAGCGGAGTTTTTAGATGCGTCACCTGATCCTGTCCGCCGCCATTCCGGCCCTTCTTCTCGGAGCCTGTTCCGGAGCCGCCATAACGGGCGGCGCCGACGAAATCGTCGTCTCGACGAACGACAGCCGCCCGCCCCGCTTCCCCCGCGACCTGACCCCCGCGGGCGTCGCCGCAGCGGACGATCATCTGGCGCTGGAGCAGGTGGACGGGGCCGAGGCCATGGCTTTCGTCGCCGAGGAGAACCGCAAGTCTCTGGCCGTCCTGACCGGTGATCCCCGCTACGAGACCTTCCGCGCCGAGGCCCAGGCGATCCTGACCGCCACCGACCGGATCCCCGGCCCGTCCTTCCTCGGCGACGGGATCGGCAATTTCTGGCAGGACGCGGCCAATCCCAAGGGCGTCTGGCGCCGCACGACGCTGGACAGCTACCGCACCGCGACGCCGCAGTGGGAGACCCTGCTGGACATCGACGCCCTGTCGAAGGCCGAGGGCAAGGACTGGGTGTTCAAGGGCGCCGACTGCCTGGCGCCCGACGAGACCCGCTGCCTGATCAATCTATCCGACGGCGGCAAGGACGCGGTGGTCGTGCGCGAGTTCGACCTGACGACCAAGCGGTTCGTCGACGCCGGGTTCAGCCTGCCCGAGGGCAAGCACCGGATCGAATGGCTGGACCGCGACACGCTGCTGGTCGCTACCGACTTCGGCCCAGAAAATGGGAAGGGAACCATGACCGAGTCCGGCTATCCTTTCATCGTCAAGACGCTGAAGCGGGGTCAGACCCTGGCACAGGCGGTCGAGGACTATCGCGGCGACGCCGCCGACGGCGGCTACGGCGTCAGCCCCGCCGTCTATCGCGACAAGGACGGCAAGGTCACGGCGGTGATCATCACCCGCCCGCTGGACACCTTCCGGTCGGAGACGTGGAGCCTCGGCCATGACGGCAAGGCGCAAAGGCTGAACCTGCCGGAGCGAGTCGGGATTTCGGGCGTGATCGACGGCCGCCTGGTCTTTTCGCCGGATCAGGCGTGGAGCTTCGACGGTCAGGAGTATGCGGCAGGCTCATTGCTGGCCCTGCCGCTGGCGGTGCTGGGCGAGACGCGGCTCGACATCCTGATCGGCCGAGACAGCGCCGTGGTCTTCCAGCCGACCGCGCGTCAGGCGCTTCAAGGCGTCGCTGTCCTGTCCGACGCCATCGTGGCGGCCGTCACCGACAATGTGGCTGGGCGACTGATGCAGTTCCGCCCGAACGGCCGGGGCTGGACCGCGTCCTTGATCACGGTCCACGACAACCTCGCCGTCGGCCTGGGGGACTCGTCCAAGTCGCGCGGCGAGGTCTTCGTCTCGACCCAGGGCTTCCTCGTCCCGCCGACCCTCAGCCTGGCCGACGCCGGCGCGGCGACCCTGACCCCGCTGAAATCGGCCCCAGCCAAGTTCGACGCCTCGCGCGACGTGACCGAACAGTATGAGGCGACCTCGACCGACGGAACCAAGATTCCCTATTTCATCACCCGTCCGCGCGACATGAAGCTGGACGGGTCGAACCCGACGATCATGCTGGGCTACGGCGGGTTCCAGGTCAGCCTGAACCCGGCCTACAAGCCCGAGATGGGCAAGCTGTGGCTGGAGCGAGGCGGGGTCTTCGTCCAGGCCAATATCCGCGGCGGCGGCGAGTTCGGTCCCGACTGGCACCAGGCGGCGCTGGACGGAAATCGCCAGCGCGCCTTCGACGACTTCGCCGCCGTGGCGCGCGATCTGGAACAGCGCGGCGTCACCAGCCCGCGTCGCCTGGGCATCTATGGCCGGTCGAACGGCGGGGTGCTGACCAGCGTGTCCATCACCCAGCACCCGGAACTGTTCAACGCAGCAGTGATCGAGAGCCCCTTGGTGGACATGCTGCGCTATCACGAGCTGCCGGCCGGGGCCTCGTGGATCGGCGAATACGGCGACCCGCGCATCCCCGAAGAAGCCGAGTGGATCGCCCGATATTCCGCCTATCAGCAGCTGCGGCCCGACGTGACCTATCCCCGCGTCTATCTCACCACCAACACCCGCGACGACCGGGTCCACCCCGGTCACGCCCGCAAGTTCGCCGCCCGCCTGGGGGACCAAGGCCACGATCATCTCTATTACGAGGACACGGCCGGCGGTCACTCCAACGACGCCGACCCGGTGGCAAACGCCCGTCGCTGGGCCCGGCACTATGTCTATCTGTCACAACAGCTGATGGATTGAGGCCGGCTCACGCACTTATGACCCCCGGCCGCATCCACGAGGGTTAAGAACATCGGCATGAGAAACAGGATCTGGGTCATAGCAGCGACGGTCATGGCGGGCGCCGTCCTGTCCGTGGGCTCGGTCGCCCAGCCGGCGGGGCCGCGCATCAAGCCTGTGCGCCACGCGGTGAACGCAGGCCCGCCGGTCGTGGTCGAGCTGTTCACCGCCCAGGGCTGCAGCGGCTGTATCGAGGCCAATGCGGTGGTCGAGCGTGCGGCGGCGGAGCCCGGCGTCATCGCCCTGACCTATGGCGTCGACTACTGGGACTATCTGGGCTGGACCGACACCTTCGCTCGGCCCGAGTTCGTCCAACGCCAGCGCGACTATCGCGTCGCCCTGCGCCAGCGCGGCGTCTCCACCCCCCAGGTGGTGATCGACGGGCGCCGCCAAATGTCGGGCGCGCGCGGCCAGGAGCTGCAGACCGCCATTGTCGAAGAGGCCGGTCGTCAGGTCTGGCCCCCTGAGATCGAGTTCCGCGAGACCGGCGACCGGGTCGGCGTCGGCTCGGGCCGCGCGCCCGTCGGCGGCGCCGAGGTGGTGGCGGTGACCTATACCCCCGGCCCTCAGGTGGTCGAGGTCAGCCGTGGCGAGAACCGCGGCCAGACGGTGCGCCATGTCAATGTGGTGCGCGACATCATCCGGCTAGGCGAATGGCGGGGCCGCCCCATCCTGTTCGACCTGCCCCAGACGCGCAGCGACGAGGCGGTGGTGGTGATGGTTCAGGGCAAGACTGACCGCCGGATCATCGGCGCCGCAGTCAGGGAATAAACGGACCGATCCGGCCCAAGAAAAAAGGCCCCGGCGCTGACGCCGGGGCCTTTTCCTTGGTCTGTCTTCAAGCCTGAAATCAGGCTTCGTCGCCCTTGGCGGCCGAACCGGTTTCCGGAACCACGGCGCCCTTGGCGGGGCGGACAGTCTGGCGTTCGGCGATCCGGGCCGACTTGCCGCGACGGTCACGCAGATAATAGAGCTTGGCGCGACGCACGACGCCGCGGCGCTTCACTTCGATCGACTCGATGTTCGGCGACAGAATGGGGAATTTGCGTTCGACGCCTTCGCCGAACGAGATCTTGCGGACCGTGAAAGTTTCGCTGATGCCGCCGCCGTCACGGGCGATGCAGACGCCTTCGAAGGCCTGGACGCGCTCGCGCTCGCCTTCCTTGATCTTCACGTTGACGCGCAGGGTGTCGCCGGGTTGGAAGACCGGGATGGTGCGTTCGCCCAGGACGCGGGCTTTTTCTTCGGCGTCCAGCTGTTGAACGATGTTCATGTCATTTCTCCTCGAGCTTTGCGCTCTTTGCCTGTGATTTGGCGAGATGCGCTTCCCAGAGGTCTGGTCGTCGCTCCCGCGTGGTCTCTTCCCGCTGCGCTTCGCGCCATTTGGCGACCTTCTTGTGGTCGCCCGACAGCAGCACCTCGGGTATCTCAAGCCCCTCGAACGTCCGCGGTCGCGTGTACTGCGGATGTTCCAGAAGCCCATCCTCGAAACTCTCGGACGACAGGCTGTCTGCCGCGCCGAGTACGCCGGGGATCAGTCTTACGCACGCCTCGATCACGACCATGGCCGCCGCCTCGCCGCCGGCAAGCACCGCGTCTCCGACCGAGACCTCCTCGAACCCGCGTGCGTCGAGCACCCGCTGGTCCACCCCCTCGAAACGGCCGCACAGCACGACGATCCCGTCGGCTTTCGCCCATTCCTTGACGCGCGCCTGGGTCAGGGGCCGACCCCGGGCACTCATGTACAAAAGCGGCCGTTTCGGTCCCGGCAGGCTATCCACCGCCCGAGCCACCACGTCCGCCTTAAGCACGGCTCCCGGGCCGCCACCCGCAGGGGTGTCGTCCAGGAAGCCGCGCGTATCTGTGGAAAAGGCGCGAATGTCAACCGTATCCAGGCTCCACAAGCCCTTCTCGCGCCACGCCGTGCCGATCAGCGACACGCCGAGCGGGCCGGGAAAGGCGTCGGGGAACATGGTCAGAACGGTCGCGGTGAAGGGCATGGCGCGCGCCCTTTACCGCCCTGTGACCGGAAAGGCGAGCGGACTCAGATCGTCGGCGCCCCGCCGCCCGCCGCGATCCAGCCGTCGACCTGGTCTTCCAGCACGTCCAACGGCACCGAGCCGGAGCCCAGGACCACGGCGTGGAAGTCCTTGATGTCGAACCGGTCGCCCAGGGCCGCCTTGGCCCGGTCTCGCAGTTCCTCGATCTTCAGCTCGCCGATCTTGTAACTGGTCGCCTGGCCGGGGTTGGTGATGTAGCGCTCGACTTCCTTTTCGATGTCGCGTTCGGACAGCAGGGAGTTCTGGCGGAAATAGTCCATCGCCTGTTCGCGGCTCCAGCGCTTGGCGTGCAGGCCGGTGTCGGTCACCAGACGCACCGCGCGCCACAGCTCGGTCGAAAGCCGGCCGAAGTCGGAATAGGGGTCCTGATAGAAGCCCATCTCCTTGCCCAATTGCTCGGCATAGAGCCCCCAGCCCTCGGCGTAGGCGCCGTAGCCGCCGAAGCGGCGGAAGCGCGGCAGGCCCTCGATCTCCTGGGCGTAGGCGATCTGGAAATGGTGGCCGGGCGCGCCCTCGTGATAGCTGATGCCCTCGATTTGCGGCTTCAGCACCTGGGTCATGTCCGACAGGTTGACGTAGTAGATGCCGGGTCGCGAGCCGTCCGGCGCCGGGGAGTTATAGAAGGCGATCGAGGCCGTCGCCTCGCGGAACGGCTCCACCGCCCGCACCTCAAGCGCCGCCTTGGGCAGGGTCGAGAACCATTGCGGGGCCGCCGCCATCACCTGGGCGATGAAGCCGCGCGCGTCCGTCAGATACTGCTCCTTGCCTTCGGCCGTGTTCGGATACTGGAAGCGCGGATCGGTCTTCAGGAAGACGAAGAATTCCTGCAGCGTCCCGGTGAAGCCGACCTGGGCCTTGATGACTTCCATCTCGGCCTGGATGCGGGCGACCTCGTCCAGGCCGATCTGGTGGATCTGGTCGGCGGTCAGGTCGGTGGTGGTCGAGAGCTGGAGCCGGGCGTTGTAATAGGGCTCGCCCTGCGGCAGGCGCCACACGCCGGCGTCGCTGTCGGCCAGAGGCTGAACCTCGGCCAGGGCCGTCAACACGGTCTCGAACCCGGCCTTGTAGGGGCCGATCAGGGCGGCGCGTCCCTCGGACAGCAACCGGTCCTTGGTCGCCTGGTCGGCCTCCAGCGCCGAGACCTTCTTGTTGAAGTCGGCCCAGACCGGATTGTCCGCGCCGTCGTCGAACGGCGCGCCGGAAATGAGGTTGCGGGTATTGGCGATGGAGGGTGCAAAGACGAAGCGGGGCGAGACCACGCCGGCCGCCGCGCGCTGGCGAAGTTCGTCGGCGACCTGGCCCATCTGGACCTGGGCGGCGCGCAGCCGAGCGACATAGGCCTCGGCGTCCGACACGCTGGTGACGCGGTGGTTGTTGATCAGGAAAACGGGCAGGCTGGTGGTCGGATTGCCGTTGGCGGCGAACTGAAAGCCCCAGTCGCGCCACTGGTTCGACAGTCGGGCCTGTTGCACCCCATATTCGAACATTCGCCACGACAACCGCGCCTGAGGCCCCAGTTTCTCGGGGTCGAACTCGGCCTTCATCCGGGCCAGCTGGCTTTCGGACAGGGCCAGGGCGCGGTCGGCGGCGGCGTCCGACACATCGTCCAGCTTGTCGTAATCGGTCTTGATCCCCAGGGACGTCATCTGTTGCGGGCTGAGGGCGATGCGGGCCTGGAAAGCCTCTTCAAAGAAGGCGTTCAGCCGCGAGTCCTCGCTCTGGGCCTGGGCCGACGGCGCGGCGGCCGGCGCCACGGTTGGCGTTTGCGCCATCGCTGGAACGCCGGACAGCACCGATAGGACAGCCGTGGACGAGATCAGAAAACGACGCATGAACAACCCCTCGAAGAACAGGCGTTCACCTTCGGGGCGTCGCCCGCCCGACGCAAGCGTCAGCGCAGCAGCGTATCGCCAATCTAACGACGATCGGTCGAAATCGAATATGGCGCCGCTTGATGCAACCTATGCCCCGGTGCGGCGTTTGGGGGACAGCTTGACCATAACATCTGGGTTTTCACCATGCGCAAGATCATCGCCCTCTCCATCGTCGCCGCCGCCCTGGCCGTGTCGGCCTGCAACACCATCTCGGGCGTCGGCCGCGACGTCTCCGCCGCCGGCTCGGCCGTCAGCTCCGGCGCCGAAAGCGCCAAGAACTAAGACCAGCCAAGGCTGGAACTGAGAGGCCCGCCGGCGTCCGGCGGGCCTCTTTTGATTGGGACAGGCGTCTGTCTCGTGGCCGAGCAGCGACCGGCTATCCGGCGGTCCCGCCCGTCGCGCGCTCTAACTTGCGGCGCTCGAACGTGAGACGGACCCACTCCAGAATGCAGAAGGCGACTGCGACCATGCCGATGAGGGCTGCGAACTGGAACATGGGCGCGAAGCCCTCGCGATCAACCAGTTCTCCCAATGGCGCGCGTCCCAGCGTCCCGATCAGGAGGGCCAAGGACGCAAAGACGGCGAACTGCACCGCGCCGAACAACCTGTTGGATAGGGCGGACAGATAGGCGACGAAGGCCGCGCCGGCGAAGCCGCCTGCGATATTTTCGCCCG
>JBKBXN010000008.1:28727-34433 GCA_046314055.1 Brevundimonas sp. | reverse complement strand
TCGCGCCTCGACGTGGCCCAGAATGTCAGCAGCAAAATCGACCTGGTGCATGCGGACCAGCGTCGGCTTGCCGGCCTCGACCTTGCCCTTGACCAGGGCGATATGCTCGGCCCCCTCGATGGTGTTCCGGTACAGCATCAGGCGGAACGGGCCGCCGTGGACGCTCTCGAACGGCGTATCCATGACCCGTTCGACGAACCGCTCGGTGCGGCGGCGATAGGCGATCAGATCGGCGATGGTGCCGATCTTCAGCCCGTGAAGCTGGGCGAAGGCGACAAGATCCGGCATCCGCGCCATCTCGCCGTCGTCCTTGATGATCTCGCAGATCACCCCGGCCGGGGTCAGGCCCGCCATCCGGCTGATGTCCACCGCCGCCTCTGTATGGCCGGCGCGGACCAGAACCCCGCCGTCGCGCGCCACCAGCGGGAAGATGTGGCCGGGCGAGACGATGTCGTCCATGCCCTTCGACGCATCGGTCGCCACATGGATGGTGCGCGACCGGTCGGCCGCCGAAATCCCCGTGGTCACGCCGTCCTTGGCCTCGATCGAGACGGTGAAGGCGGTCTTCATGCTCTCGCGATTGTCCGCCACCATCGGCGGCAGGCGCAGCTGGTTCGCGCGCTCGGCCGTGATGGCCAGACAGACCAGGCCGCGCGCCTGGCGGATCATGAAATTGATCTGGTCAGGGGTCGCGAACTGGGCGGGGATGATGATGTCCCCCTCGTTCTCACGATCCTCGGCGTCCACCAGGATGTAGGGGCGCCCATTGCGGGCGTCCTCAAGAATGTCCTCGATGGGACTGATCGGGCTGTCGTTCATGTTCGCGGCCAATTGCATCACGCCGTCTCCTGCCACCGCGCGAGGTATCGCGCCAGCATGTCGATCTCGAGATTGACCGGATCGCCGACCTTCAGGCGGCCCAGGGTCGTCACATCCCACGTATGCGGAATGATATTTAACGAAAACACCTGTCCCTCGACGCTGTTCACCGTCAGGGACACCCCGTCCACGGTGATCGAGCCCTTGGCGGCGATATAGCGGTGCAGGGGCGCCGGCGCCTCGACCTCGACCCGGTGCGACCCGCCCTCCAGCGTGATCGACACGACCCGGCCCAGGCCGTCGACATGGCCCGACACCACATGGCCGCCCATCTCGTCGCCCAGCTTGGCGGCCCGCTCCAGATTGATCCCGTCGCCGGCCTTCCAGCCGCCCAGAGTGGTCTTGGACAGGGTCTCGTTCGACACCTCGACCGCGAACCAATCCGGGCCCTTCTCCGTCACCGTCAGGCAGCAGCCCGCGTGGCTGATCGAGGCGCCCAGGTCGATCCCGGACACGTCCCAGGCGGTCTGGATCTCATAGCGGCGGTCCCGCTCGGTCTCGCGGACGTCGCGAACGCGCCCGATGTCGGTGACGATTCCGGTGAACATTTCGGCGCTGGCCCCTTCCGGACCCGAAAACACAGTCTCAAATCAACAGAAACGGCGGCGTCAGAAACGCGCGTAACGTTCCCACAGGTCGTCTCCGACGGGCTCGACGCCCAGGCGACGGAACTTGGGGGCCTCGGCCAGCTTTGCAAGAGCCAGGGCCGCCACACAGGGCCGCCCCTCCCCGCCCAGCAGGATCGGCGCCCGGAACCACTCCAGCCGGTCCACCGCCCCGGCCCGCAGGAAGGCCGCCGCCACCTGCCCCCCGCCCTCGATGAGCACCGACTCGACCCCCGCCGCCTTCAGCGCCTTCAGCACCGCCGGGATCGACGGACGACCGTCCTCGGCCTCGACCTGCCTCACCTGAGCCGAGCCGACCGCACGCGCTTCGACCGCCGTCAGGATCAGTGTGTTCTCGCCCGCCAGTTTCGCCGTCCCCGGCGTGCGCAGACGACTGTCCAGCACTACCCGCAACGGCTGATCCACGCTCCGCCCCGGCAACCGCGCCGTCAGTTCGGGATCGTCCTTCAGCACCGTCTCGACGCCCACCAGTATGGCGTCATGACCGGCGCGCAGCCGATGGCCTTCCAATCGCGCCGCCTCGCCGGTGATCCACTGGCTCTCGCCGTCAGCCGTGGCGATGCGCCCGTCCAGCGACGTCGCCAGCTTCAGGGTGACGCGCATCAGGCCTTGCCGGAGGGCTCGTCGAAGCCTTCGTCGCCCAGGAATTTGGCGAAATCGCCGGTCGCGCGGAAGTCCTTGTAGACCGAGGCGTAGCGGACATAGGCCACCTCATCCACGCCCTTCAGCGCCTTCATGATGAAGTCCCCGACCGTGCTCGACGGCACCTCGGTCTCGCCCAGGCTTTCCAGCTGACGCACGATCCGGTTGACCATCTGCTCGATCTGTTCGGGCTGAACCGGGCGTTTGCGCAGGGCCACGCCCAGCGACCGCTCCAGCTTGTCGCGCTCGAACGGCGTGCGCCGTCCGTTGCGCTTCAGGATGACCAGTTCGCGCAGCTGCACCCGTTCGAAGGTGGTGAAGCGCCCGTTGCAGTTGGGGCAGGACCGACGGCGTCGGATGGCCGAGCCGTCGTCCGACGGCCGGCTGTCCTTAACCTGGGTGTCCTGATGACCGCAGAAGGGGCACTTCATAGGTCAGCTCATCCGTAGATGGGGAAGCGGTTGGTCAGCTCCCGCACCTGGGCCGCCACGCCGGCGGTCACGGCCGGATCGGCTTCGTCGCCGCCGTTCATCGACGAGACGACGTCGGCGATCCAGTGACCGATCTGCTTGAACTCGTCCTCGCCGAAGCCGCGCGTCGTCCCCGCCGGCGTCCCCAGGCGAACGCCCGAGGTGACGGTGAAGGGGGCGGTGTCGAAGGGCACGCCGTTCTTGTTGCAGGTCATCAGCGCCTTCTCGAGCTCGTGCTCGGTCGCCTTGCCGGTCACGCCCTTGGGCCGCAGATCGACCAGGGCCAGGTGGCTGTCGGTGCCGCCCGAGACGATGGCCAGGCCCCGCTCGACCAGGACCCCGGCAAGAGCCTGGGCGTTCTTGACCACCTGATGCGCATACAGTTTGAACTCGGGCTGCAGCGCCTCGCCGAAGGCCACGGCCTTGGCCGCGATCACATGCTCCAGCGGCCCGCCCTGCAAGCCAGGGAAGACGGCCGAATTGATCTTCTTGCCGAGATCCGCGTCGTTCGACAGGATCATGCCGCCGCGCGGTCCGCGCAGGGTCTTGTGCGTCGTCGTCGTCACGACATGGGCGTGCGGGATCGGATCGGGATAGGCGCCCCCGGCGACCAGGCCGGCATAGTGGGCCATGTCCACCATCAGATAGGCTCCGACGCTGTCGGCGATCTCGCGGAACCGCTTGAAGTCGATGTGGCGGCTATAGGCCGAGGCGCCGGCCAGGATCAGCTTGGGCTTCTCCTTCTGCGCCATCTCGGCCACGTGGTCATAGTCGATCAGATGGGTGTCTTCGCGGACCTTGTAGGTCACGGGCCGGAACCACTTGCCCGACTGGTTCGCCGGCGACCCGTGCGTCAGGTGCCCGCCGCAGGCCAGATCCATGCCCAGGAAGGTGTCGCCGGGTTGCAGCAGGGTGAAGAAGACCGCCTGGTTGGCCTGGGCGCCCGAGTGGGGCTGCACATTGGCGAAGGCCGCGCCGAACAGCTTCTTGGCCCGTTCGCGCGCCAGATCCTCGGTCACATCGACGAATTCGCAGCCGCCGTAATAGCGACGACCGGGATAACCCTCGGCGTATTTGTTCGTCAGGACCGAGCCCTGCGCATCCAGCACCGCCTGGGAGACGATGTTCTCGGACGCGATCAGTTCGATCTGCTCTTTCTGCCGCCCCATCTCGCCCTGGATGGCCTTGAAGACGTCCGGATCGGCGTCGGCCAGGGTCTTGGTGAAATAGGCGTCATGGGTGAAGGCGGTCACGTCGGAATCCCCGCGTCTGAGAAGGCCGCCTATCTAGTCCGCAGCGGACCGAACCACAATATCTTGTGTCCGACCTTCCCTCTCCCGCCGGGAGAGGGCTTGAGCGCACGGCGGCGCAGCCGTCGTCCTTGCGCGAAAGGGTGAGGGGCAAGATGGTGCGGACTGGCCCGCCGGCGGTCCCTCATCCGGCCCTGCGGGCCACCTTCTCCCCACGGGAGAAGGAAAGAGACTTCAACGCCCCAAAGCCCGCCTCAACTTCGCGATCGCCACCCGCTCCACCGCCTTGGGCTCGTTGACCGGCCCCATGGCGCTGACCTCGCGCCCGGTCGCTACATGGATGGCCGAGCATTTGATATAGGGCCCGTTGCGCACGGTCTCGACGATCACCTCGCCGAGATCGTCGTCGGTCGCCACGCCTGACCTCAGGCCGCTACCGACCGCCGCGCCACATTGCAGTGGGCGAACAGCCGGTCCATCGCCAGGACCAGATGATCCATCATCTCGTCGGTATGGTTCGGCGAGGGCGTAAAGCGCAACCGCTCGGTCCCCTTGGGCACGGTCGGATAGTTGATCGGCTGAACATAGACGCCGTACTCGTCCAGCAGCATGTCCGAGATCATCTTGCAGTGGACCGGATTGCCGACATGCACCGGCACGATATGGCTCTCGCTATCCATGACCGGGATCCCGGCGGCGGCGAACCGCGCCTTCAGGGTCGCCGCCCGTTCCTGGTGCTGCACACGCAGCTCCGGATGGGCCTTCAGATGCCGCACCGAGGCCAAGGCCCCCGCCGTTAGCGCCGGCGGCAGCGACGTCGTGAAGATGAAGCCCGCGGCCCAGCTGCGCACCGCGTCGATGATCACGGCGTCGGCCGCGATATAGCCGCCCATGACCCCGATGGCCTTGCCCAGGGTGCATTCGATGATGTCGATCTGGTCCAGCAGTCCGTCACGCTCGGCCACCCCGGCGCCGGTCTCGCCGTACAGGCCGACCGCATGGACCTCGTCCAGATAGGTCAGGGCGCCGTATTTCTTGGCCAGGGCCACGGTCCCGGCCAGGTCGGCGATGTCGCCGTCCATCGAATAGACGCTCTCGAAGGCGACCAGCTTGGGCGCTCCGGCCGGGGCGGCGGCCAGCAGGGCCTCCAGATGGGCCAGGTCGTTATGCTTGAAGATGTGACGCTCGCCCCCGCCCTGGCGGATGCCGGCGATCATTGAGGCGTGGTTCAGCGCGTCGGAGAAGGTGATCAGGCCCGGCAGAATCTTCTGTAGCGTCGACAGGGTCGCCTCGTTGCCGACATAGCCCGAGGTGAACAGCAGCGCCGCTTCCTTGTGGTGCCAGTCGGCCAGTTCGGCTTCCAGATCGACCGCCGAACGCGTCGTGCCCGAGATATTACGCGTGCCGCCGGCCCCGGCGCCCACCGCGTCGATCTCGTCCTGCATGGCCTTCAGCACGTCCGTGTGCTGGCCCATGCCGAGGTAGTCGTTGGAGCACCAGATCACGACATCCTGTTCGGACCCGTCCTCGCGTCGACGCACCGCCTGAGGAAACTGGCCGCGCACCCGCTTCAGATCGGCGAAGACACGGTAACGTCCCTCGCTGCGCACCTGCTCCACCGAGCGTTCAAAGGCGGCCTTATAGTCGAACACGATATTCGTTCTTTCGCTTATGGCGATGTCTGTCCGTTCTTTGCGCCCGGCGGCGCCGCTTGTCCATGCGCCCCATGTGGTCAAAACGCCCCAAGCCCTTCATTGATAACGACTCTCAGAACTCGGATCACCTCCCCGTTCGCGGAGGCGAACGGGGAGGACCGGCGGGAGCGTCAGCGAGCGCCAG
>JBKBXN010000008.1:0-28717 GCA_046314055.1 Brevundimonas sp. | reverse complement strand
ACCCCCCCACCTCGCCCCCCCCCCCGGTGGGGGGTGCCTCCGGGGGCGCCCCGGCGGGAGCGTCAGCGAGCGCCAGGAGGGGGCGACTCGGTGTCTGAAGCTGGCGTGCTCATCACGACCGCCGGAGTCGCCCCCTCCTGGTCGCAAGCGCGACCTGTCCTCCCCCCGCGCCTTCGCGCGCGGAGAGGTGAGCCAACGCGCACAATGACGCTGGTCTGAATCGAACAATTTCCAAGTCCTAGAAGAATCTCACCCCGACTTCCGCGCCATAGCAGCCGACGCGCTTAACCTCCTCCCATCCCCGCCGATGGGGAGGGCGTCGGATCCAGCGCCCTGACGGCGGCGGGGCTGTGGTCGAGCGATGAAGCCGGTGGGGAGGAGACCGCCGGGGTCCTTAGGGGCGGCGATGGATGCCGCCTCCTGCTCGCCGCACGCCTAGGAAGCGGACCGCTGTCGACCCTCGTCGGCATGTCCGCCCCGGCGAAGCCGTCGCAAGACGGCCCGCCGATCCGGCAAGGCTCTAAAAGGAGGGCCGCCAGCCGGAGTGCGTGTGGAAAACGACCGCGTGGGACGACGACTGCGCCGAAACGGTACTTAAAAACCCAAACACCGGGTGCAGACCCGGCGTCCCACGCCCTCCCCGAACTTCGCCGTGAACCGGCGAGGACGAAAAACCATGCCCGACGCGACACTGCGTCATCTTGTCAGACGGGGCGAAGCGCCCCACCTGAAGTCTATCCAGAAATCTTCCCCTCGCTCGCGACAGGAGCCTCAATGCCGCATGCCGACAGCCTGATTCTCACCCTGGTCGGAGGCTTCGTCCTCGCCTTCGTGTTCGGCATGTTGGCCAATCGCCTGAAGTTGTCGCCCCTGGTCGGCTATCTGGTCGCGGGCGTCGTCGTCGGTCCCTATACGGGCGGTTTCGTCGCCGACACCGAACTGGCGCCCCAGCTGGCCGAGATCGGCGTCATCCTGCTGATGTTCGGGGTCGGGCTGCACTTCTCGCCCAAGGATCTGATGCAGGTCCGCAAGGTGGCCATACCCGGCGCCCTGGTCCAGATCAGCGTCGCCACGGTCCTGGGCTGGGCCCTCGGCCGCTTCGTGCTTCAGCTCGGCGACGTCGAGGCCCTGCTGATGGGCTTCGCCCTGTCGGTCGCCTCCACCGTGGTCCTGCTGCGCGCCCTGGAAGAGCGCAAACAGGTCAAGGGCGAGATCGGCCGTATCGCCGTGGGCTGGCTGATCGTCGAGGATCTGGTGATCGTCATCGCCCTGGTCATGCTGCCCATGATCATCCTGCCCGCCGGCGCCCAGACCGATCTGGCGGCCCTGGGCATGAACGTCGGCTGGACCCTCTTGAAGGTCGTCCTGTTCGTCGTCGGCATGCTGGTCGTCGGCGGCAAACTGGTGCCTTGGCTGCTGGTCCGCATCGCCCACACCCGGTCGCGTGAGCTCTTCACCCTGGGCGTCCTGGCCATCGCCCTGGGCATCGCCTGGCTGGCCTATTATCTGTTCCATTCGTTCGCGCTGGGCGCCTTCCTGGCCGGCCTGGTGATGAACGCCTCGCCGTTGGGCCACAACGCCGCCGAACGGTCCCTGCCCCTGCGCGACGCCTTCGCCGTCCTCTTCTTCGTCTCGGTCGGCATGTTGTTCGACCCGATGATCCTGGTGCGTCAGCCCTGGGCCGTGCTCGGCGTGCTGGGCATCATCATCATCGGCAAGTCGGCCGCCGCCCTGGTCATCACCCATGGCTTCAAACTGGACCGGCCGACCGGCCTGACCGTCGCCGCCTCCCTGGCCCAGATCGGCGAATTCTCCTTCATCCTGGCCGCCCTGGGCGTCAGCCTGGGCGCCATGAGCCGCGAGACCCACGACCTGATCCTGGCCGCCGCCCTGCTGTCGATCTCTCTGAACCCCTTCGTCTTCCTGTTTACCGACCGGATGGGCGGACGGCCCCCTCCGCCGGCCGCCGGCTCGCCCGAGGCCCACCAGGCGGCGATCGATCGCACCGCCGACCGGGCCGGTCCCAACCCGGCGACGACGTAAAACTCTCCTTGGCCTCAGCGACCGATCATCGTTAACTGCACCCATGGACAAGACCCTTTCCGCACAGGCGACCCTTCATTACGGCGACGGCGAATTCGCCGTTCTGAAACCTGGACGCTTCGTCCGCTGCGCCGTCACCGAACAGCCGATCCCGCTGGAGACGCTGCGCTACTGGAGCCCGACCCGGCAGGAAGCCTATTACGGCCCGGCCGAATTCATCGCCGGGATGAAGGCCGGGTGATCGGACGCCGCTCTCTGCTGGTGGGCGTCGGCGCGGCCCTCGCCGTCCCGCACAGACTGGGAGCCCATGTCCCGGTTCCAGGCGAACTCGGCCTGATCCTGAACGGCGCCTGGCGTCAGGGCGGCTACGCCCTGGGCCGCACCGAACCCGGCGCCCTGATCTTCGTGGACGGCGAGGCCCTGTCCAACGCCTCGGCCGACGGCCTCTTCGTCGTCGGCTTCGACCGCGACGCCGCCGCCGTGGTCGAGATCGCGGCCCGCTCCGGCGACCGCACGACCCGCCGCGTCCTCGACATCGCCCCCCATGATTTCCCCTCCACCCGCGTCGACGGCCTGCCGGCCGCCACCGTCGAACCCAGCGACCCGGCCCTTTTGGCCCGCATCCAGCAAGAAGTCGCGCTTAAGACCGAAGCCTTCGCCAGCCGCGCGGACGCCGCCGATTTTCGCGACGGCTTCATCTGGCCGCTCGAGGCCTTCCGCATCTCCAGCCAATGGGGGGCGCAGCGGGTCCTGAACGGCACGCCCGCCCGGCCCCATTATGGCGTCGATCTCGCCGCTCCCGCCGGAACCGTGATCCGCGCCCCCGCCGACGGCCGCGTCATCTTCGTCCGCCCCGACATGCATTTCGAGGGCGGCCTGACCCTGATCGACCATGGACAGGGCCTGATCAGCGCCTATCTGCACCAGTCGCAGCAGGACGTCGCCTTGGACCAGACCGTCCGACGCGGCGATCCCCTGGGTCGTGTCGGCATGACGGGCCGCGCCACCGGCCCGCACCTGTGCTGGCGCCTGAAGTGGCGCAACCGCAACCTGGACCCCTCTCTCCTGGTCGGCGCCCACGCACCCTGACGCAGCCCCGCAGACAACTGCAACGCTTGCAAGACTAAGGATAACCCCGTAATATCACCCCTCGTTTCGGTGGGGGCTCCGGATGTCATTGCTGCGGTCGCTGAACGTGCTGGTGGTCGATGATCACGACCATATGCTGGCCATCGCCTCCACGATCCTGCGCGCCGCCGGCGTCCGCAGCGTCCACGAGGCCAGCGACGGCGCTACAGCTCTAAGCATTCTGGGCAGCAAGCCGATCGATCTGGCCTTGGTCGATTACAACATGTTCCCGCTGGACGGCGACGAACTGACCCGCCGGGTCCGCACCGGGGCGGACGGCGCCAACATCTATATGCCCATCATCATGATGAGCGGCCATGCCGAAAAAAGCCGCATCCACGCCGCCCGCGACGCCGGCGTGACCGAATTCCTGGCCAAGCCGCTCACCGCAAATTCGATCATCGAACGGATCAAGGCGGTCATCCTCAACCCCCGCCCCTTCGTCAAGATCGACACCTATTGCGGCCCCTGCCGTCGCCGCAAGGAAGCCGCCAACTACGATGGACCGCTGCGTCGCTCCATCGACGCCGCCCCGTCCTTCAACGCCGCATAGACCTTGTCCGGCCACCGCCGGTGGACCCAGAACCAATCTTCCGGAACCTCGCGAACCCGGTCCTCGACGAAGCGGTTCACCGCCTGGACGCCCGCCAGGATGTCGGCGTCCCGATCTCCGGTCTCGGCGACCCGGATCGGCTCATGCGCCGTCACCCGGAACCGCACGCCCGGCAGACGCACCACCGACAGAGGCTGGATCACCGTGTCGAACTTCAGCGCCAATCGCGCCGCTCCCGGGGAGGCGTTGACCGGTTGATCGAAGAACTCCACCTCCGGGCCCTGATTATATTTCTGGTCGACCAGCAGGGCGATCGAATCCCCCCGCTTCATCCCCGCCATCAACTCGCGCGTCCCGTCCCCCTTCGGCGCGAACAGGCGGATGCCGTACCGCTCGCGGCTCTGGCGGATCAGGGCGTCCACATAGGGATTGTTCGCCGCGCGATAGGTCACCTGGCATGGGAGGCCCGAAGCCATGATCACCGCCGCCATGACTTCGAAATTGGCCAGATGACCCGAGATCAGAACCGCCGCCTTACCGCTGTCGCGCAGGGCGTGCAGCCGTTCCATCCCGACCACATCGACCCGCCCGCCTTCGGGCGTCAGCCGATCCATCACCGCCAGTTCGGCGAAGGTCCGGCCCGTCCGGTCCCACTGTTCCAGAGCCAGGGCCTCGCGCTCGGGCTCACCCATGTCCGGAAAGGCGATCCGCAGATTGCGCATCACCGTCTTCTGCGTGCCCGTCTTCGGCCCCAGGGTCCGCAAAAGCCAGCCGCCCAGGCCCGAAGCCCGCTCGACGCCCAAGAGGCGCAGGAAACCAAACAGCGCCTGGAAGCCGAAAGCCTCCAGGCGCCACATCAGATCCTGCCGCCAATCATTCCGCTTACCAGGCAATCGTCAATCCACCGTCCACCACAAGGGTCTGCCCCGTCACATAGGCCGAAGCGGGGCTGCACAGATAGACCGCCGTGCCTGCGATTTCATCCGGCTGACCGATCCTTTTCAGCGGCGCGGGCTCCGTCACCGTCTTCAGCAGCTCGGGGTTCTCCCACAGATATTTGGCGAAATCGGTCTGGACGAGGCCGGGCGCGATACAGTTGACCCGCACGTTCGACGGCCCCCACTCGACCGCCAGGTTCCGCACCAGCTGCATGTCCGCCGCCTTGGAGATATTATAGGCCCCGATCAGGGCGTTGCCGCGCAGACCGCCGATGGACGAGATCACCAGGATCGCCCCGTCCCGGCGCTCCACCATCTGCGGCGCGACCATCTGGATCAGCCAATGGTTCGAGATGACGTTATTCTGCAGGATCTTCTCGAACTGATCGTCGGCGATCCCGCCCATCGGCCCGGCATAGGGATTGGTCGCGGCGTTGCAGACCAGGATGTCGACCTGACCGAAGGCGGCGTTCGTCTGATCGACCAACCGCTGCAGATCTTCCTTGGAGGCGATGTTGGCGGGAACCGCGATGGCGCGCCCCTCGCCGTACTTGCCGTTGATCTCGGCCGCGACCTCGTCGCAGGGGCCGGCCTTGCGGGACGAGATGACCACCTTGGCCCCGTGTTCGGCCAGCCGCTCGGCGATCGCCTTGCCGATGCCGCGCGACGAGCCGGTGATGATGGCGACCTTGCCGGTGAGATCGAACAGTTCCATTGCGTTTCCCTTGGGTTCCGCCGGGTTATTTGCACCCCGGCTCTAGCCGAACGACATTGATAGCCTGATACTCAGGCGATTCCATCCGGGAGTGGCCACCGCCAGCTGATGCGTAACCTGACCACGGGCTTTCTGTACTTCGCCTATCTGTTCCTCGGCATGACCGTGGGCGCCTTCCTGTGGCGTGCGGGTATGGGCGCAGGCGCCGGCGTGGCGGGGGCGCTCGGGGCCCTGGGTCTGCTGGGCGCCTTCCACGGCATCGTCACGGGAATCGTCGCCCGTCGCGCCCTCAAGAAGGAGATCGACCAGGTGCGCGAGGCGCACCGGTTGCTGGCTGATGCGATGGAATCGACCCAGGGCGCCCTGACCGAACTGGCCCACGCCATCGAAAGCGGCGCGCTGTCGGACACCGACGCCCTGACGGGCGAGGTGCGGATGCTCGAGACCCTGGTCCAGCAGATGAGCGACAGTATCGACCATCGTCTGTCCAGCGCGCCCAATATCGGCGTCGAGACCTTCGAGGGCCGCCGTCTGGCCCAGTCGAACGTGCTGCTGCGCACCATCCATGAGGCGCTGAGCGAGGGCCGGGTCGATCTGTACCTCCAGCCGGTCGTCTCCCTGCCCCAGCGCCGGACCATCTTCTACGAAAGCTTCACCCGCCTGCGGGATTCGACCGACCGGGTGATGATGCCGGCGGAATATCTGTCGCTGGCCGAAGGCGAAGGCCTGGTGCCGGCGATCGACAATCTGCTGCTGTTCCGCTGCGCCCAGATCGTGCGCCGGCTGGCGCGGCAGGATCGCAAGGTCGGGGTCTTCTGCAATGTCGCCCTGACCTCGCTGGGTGACGACACATTCTTCCCGCGCTTCCTGGACTTCCTCAGCGAGAACCGCGACCTGAACCAGGCGCTGATCTTCGAACTGGGTCAGGCCAACTTCGACGCCCGTGGGGCTATCGAGGCGCGCAACATGGCCAAGCTGGCCGACCTCGGCTTCCGCTTCTCGCTGGACAAGGTTCAGACGCTGGATCTGGACTTCGCCGATCTGCAGCGGGCGGACGTCAAGTTCATCAAGGTCTCGGCCGACCTGCTGATCGAACAGCTTCTGGATCTGGACGGCGGCGCGCCGCTGCGCTCCATGCCCGACATCCAGGCCGCCGACTTCGCCGCCCTGACCCGTCGTTACGGCGTCGAGGTGATCGCCGAGAAGGTCGAGTCGGAACGCCAGATCGTCGACATCCTGGAACTGGACGTCGGCATGGGACAGGGCCACCTGTTCGGCGAACCCCGCGCCATCAAGGAAAAGGTCCTGGCCGAAACCGACCCGCCGGCGGAGTTCCTGCGCTCGACCCTGCGCAGCGCCGAACAGCGCCGCCGGTTCAGCTGACCAAGCTTCTCCCGCAAGGGGAGACGGGCTAAGAGGGCGTCATGACCCTCCCCCACGCTCTGCCTCACCTCGGCGCCGTCGCCGGCGATTACGACATCCTGCTCTGCGACGTGTGGGGGGTGATCCACAATGGGCGCGAGAGCTGGGCGGCGCCGTGCGAGGCCCTGTTGCGGTTCAATCGGGAGGGCGGCCATGTGGTGCTGATCTCCAACTCGCCCCGCCCGGCCTCGGACGTGATCGCCCAGTTGGACGGGCTGGGCGTGCCGCGCGAGGCGTGGAAGGCCTTCGTCACCTCCGGCGACGCGACCCGCGCCGAACTGGCCAAGCGGGCGCCCGGGCCGGCGCTGCTGCTGGGCCCGGAGCGCGATGCGCCGCTGTACGCCGGGCTGGGCCTGGAGACAGCGACGGACGCCGCCGAGGCCACTTTCGTCTCGGTCACCGGGCTTGTCGATGACGAGGTCGAGACGCCCGAGGATTATCGCGAACGCCTGACGGTGGCCGCCGCGCGGGATCTGGAGCTGATCTGCGCCAACCCCGACCGGGTGGTTCAGCGGGGCGACAAGCTGATCTACTGCGGCGGGTCGTTGGCCGACCTGTACGAGTCGCTGGGCGGCCGGGTGGTCATGGCGGGCAAGCCCTATGCGCCGATCTATGATCTGGCGATCCGGGAGGCCCAGGCCCTGCTGGGGCGGCCGGTCGATCGGTCGCGCGTCCTGTGCATCGGCGACGGCGTCGTCACCGACGTCATGGGAGCCAACGCCCAGGCCCTGGACTGCCTGTTCATCGCCCAGGGCATCCACGGCGACCAGGCCAAGGGCGAGGACGGGGCGCTGGATCCGGGCCGCGCCAGCGAACTGCTGAAGGCTGAAACAACATATGCGCGATACGCCGCGCTCGAACTGGCCTGGTAAGGCTCGCCATTTTGTCGCACCGCAGCTAAAGCCTGATCCATGGTCGAATTGGTACAGCAGCATCCGTCCGGTGGTTACATCCTGGACGAACTTCACGTCGGCATGGCCGCCGAGAAAATCGTCGTCGCCACGGAGGATCGGATCCGGCTGTTCGCCGAGGCGTCCGATGACTTCAATCCGGTCCACCTGGACGAGGCCTTCGCGTCCAAGACCGCCTATCGCGGCCGGATCGCTCATGGCCTGCTGAGCGCCTCGTTCGGCTCGGCCGTGGTGGGGACCATGCTTCCGGGCGCGGGATCGATCTATATCTCCCAGACCCTGGCCTTTCATCAACCGGTGCGGATCGACGACGTCGTCCGCATCCTGATCACCGTGATCGAGGTCGAGGCCGAGAGGGCCCGGGTCAAGCTGAGCTGCGAGGGCTTCGTCAACGGCGTGATGATCATGGACGGCGTCGCGGTCGTCCGCGTGCCCCGCCGGCGCAAACCTTCCCAGCGTTGATGCAGATCGTCCGCGACTGGCGCGACGTGCCGGACGCCCTGAAGGGCGCGGCGGTCGCGGTCGGCGCCTTCGACGGCGTGCATCGGGGGCACCAGGCGGTCATCGCGGAAGCGAAAGCCGCCGCCGAACGGCTGGGCGCCCCGTTGGGCGTGGTCAGCTTCGATCCCCATCCGCGCCGCTGGTTCCAGCCCGAGGCGGCGCCGTTTCGCCTGATGACGGCGGACCAGATGGCCCGGGCCCTGGCGCCGCTGGGCGTGGACATCCTCTACCTGCTGCCGTTCGACGGCGAGATGGCCGGCATGAGCGACGCCGACTTCGCCGAACAGGTGCTGGCGCGCGGCCTGGGCGTCCGCCACGCCGCCGTCGGTTTCGACTTCACCTTCGGCAAGGGGCGGTCCGGTTCGCCCGACGCGCTGAGAACCTATGGCGAGCGGCTGGGCTTCACCGTGTCGGTGGCCGAGCGGCTGGACGACGCGGACGGGCTGAAACTGTCGTCCAGCGCCGTGCGCGAGGCGCTGAAGGCCGGGGACATGGATCGGGCCGCCGCCATTCTGGGCCGCCCCTTCGCCATCCGGGGCGAGGTGATCCACGGCGACAAGCGCGGCCGCACCATCGGCGTGCCCACGGCCAATATCGCCCTGGGCGACTATATGCGCACTGCCTACGGGGTCTATGCGACGCGAAGCCGGCTGGCGGACGGGCGGATCGTCGATGGGGTCGCCAGCCTGGGCGTGCGGCCCATGTATGCGCTGGAGACCCCGCTGCTGGAGGTCTGGCTGTTCGACTTCGACGGCGACCTGTACGGCCAGACGGTCGAGACCGAACTGGTCGCCTGGCTGCGCGGCGAAGAGACGTTTGACGGGCTGGACGCCCTGAAGACCCAGATCGACGCCGACGCCGCGGCGGCGCGAAAGGTTTTAGCTTCCTGATTTCCACTCATCGCGGCGAAAGCCGGAATGAGCGGGATCAGACCGCGCGCAGGTCCGCCGCAAACCGCTTCCAGTTCTGCACATAGTGTTCGGCCGACATCTGCAGCACGGCGATCTGATCGGGATCGCGTTCGCGCACCACCTTGCCCGGTTGGCCCACCACCAGACTGTTGTCGGGAATGATCTTGCCCTCGGTCAGCAAGGCGTTGGCGCCGATGATGCAGTTGCGGCCGATCTTCACCCCGTTCAGCACCACCGCCCCGATGCCGATCAGGCTGTAGTCGCCGACCTCGCAGCCGTGCAGCATGGCCTGGTGGCCGACCGTAACGCCCCGTCCCAGCGTCAGGGGCGAGCCCATGTCGGTGTGCAGGACCGCGCCGTCCTGGATGTTGCTGTCAGGCCCCACAGTGATGGGCTCGTTGTCGCCGCGCAGCACCGCGCCGAACCAGACGCTGGCGTTGGGGTGCAGAATCACGTTCCCAATCACGGATGCGCTCGGCGCGACCCAGTATTCGCCGGGCGCGGGAAACTGCGGTTTGCTGTCGCCCAATGTGTAAATGGTCATCAGAACGCCGCCTAATCTTCTAAAAACGAGGGCTTTAACAGATTTCTAACCACGTTAGCATCAGAGTGTTGATGCGATTCGTGGGTCGCCATTTCGGCCCCGGATCCGAAGCCGGATCAAGCCCGATCCGGTCATTAGTCGGGGCTTCGCGTGGCGCGTTGGGATCCGGGTTCGGTTGTTCGGCGGCGGGTCCATCCCGTTTCTGACGGCCAAGCTGTCGATCCGGGCGGTTGCTGCGATGCAGGCCACGGCCTTTTCCTCCCCAAGACCAGCCAAGGCGGAACCCGTATGGGTCCGCCTTTTTTCATGCCCTGGAGGCGTCCATGACCAAGCGTGCGGCAATGAAGCGTCAGTCCCGTGAGAGCGGTATTCTCGATTCGCGGGAGTTCATCGAGGAGTCGAAGGTTCGCCGACTCCATGGCCCCCACAACGAACGGTCGGGGTGGTCGCCCCACCCGTCCAACGATGATCGCGAGCAGGGCTATCTGAAGACGCTGAAGCCGAAGTCGGAAGGCCAGATCGAATTGATGGCGGCCATCGACGCGCACAATCTGGTCATGGCGCTCGGCCCCGCAGGCACCGGCAAGACCTATCTGGCCGTCGCCAAGGCGGTCGAGGCGCTGGAAGCCGGCAAGGTCGGCCGGATCGTGCTGAGCCGCCCCGCCGTCGAGGCGGGCGAATCGATCGGCTTCCTGCCCGGTGACGTGGAAGACAAGCTGGCCCCCTATCTGCGCCCGCTCTACGACGCCCTGTCGGATCGTCTGTCGATGAAGCGGGTCAAGGCCCTGATGGCCGAGGGCCTGATCGAGATCGCCCCCATCGGCTATATGCGCGGCCGCACCTTGAACAACGCCTTCATCGTCGTCGATGAGGCCCAGAACTGCACCTATGTCCAGCTGAAGATGCTGCTGACTCGGCTGGGCTGGCATTCGACCATGGTGGTGACGGGCGACCCGCAGCAGTCCGACCTGCTGCCGGGCATTTCGGGCTTGGCCGATATCTCGGCACGGTTGGAGACCATCGACGAGATCGCCGTAGTGCGCCTGGCCGAACGCGACATCGTGCGCCACCCGCTGGTGGCCTCGATGATCGGGGTGATCTGAGCCAGCCTTCGCGCGTCGGTTTCATCAGCGACGGACGCGAAGATCACCGATGAGGCGTGACGAGGGGCCGGGGATGGAAATCATCGCCGGCTTCTCATCCGTTCGCGTAAGCCCCTGACCCGGCAATTCGCGCCGCCCGGGATTTGTGTCGGAATCGGCGACAGATCGTCTGCGGCTGGGCATCGGAATGGGCCGAAGCGAGTGCGACGCCGCCCCGTGAGAACAAGTCACCTGGCGCATCCAATTGATAGCAATGGGAAAATCCTGACCTCAATCCAGCGATCGCTTCCACGCACTTGAAACGACATGTGAACAACCAAGTCCGATACCGGCGTTCGATCATGTCCATTTCGTGTTGTGAACGCTCTCAATCCATGCTTACCTGACTCTGCGAGGGGCCGAAGAGCCTCCGTACAGGGAGCGGAAGATCATCGGCCATAGCGGTCGGTGGAACCTGGCGTCACAGACGTCATCCGCAAACATGATCGAAAAGCCCGCTGCAGCGGGCGATGCTGACGGCTGTCCGCCGCCATCATGGATTGTGTGCGCGTCTCCCAAACTCTTGTTCTGACGGCGCTGGCCGTCGCGGAGTTCGGTCTTGGGGGATGTTTTGAAGTTTCGTACGCCGTCGTTGATCAGCCGTCTCGCCCTGGCTCTGGCCATAGGCGCCGCTCCGCTTTCCGTTCTCGCCCTTTCGCCCGAGGGCGCGGCTGTCGCTGCGCCAACGGATGCGTCTGAGCGTGCGGACGCCCTGCTGGCGCGGATGACGCGCGACGAGAAGCTCCAGCTGATCCACGGCTATTTCCCGCCGATGGCGGCGCGCACGCCCGGCGCGCCGCTCGCCGACATGATCCCTTCGGCCGGCCATATTCCCGGTATTCCACGCCTGGGCATACCGAACCTGCGCGAGAGCGACGCCAGTCTGGGCGTCGCAAACCAGGTCGAGCAGCGCAAGGGCGACGTCGCCACGGCCCTGCCCTCCAGCCTGGCCACGGCCGCCACCTTCGATCCCGAGATCGCCTATGCCGGCGGGGCCATGATCGGGTCCGAGGCGCGGGCCAAGACCTTCAACATCCTGCTGGCCGGCGGGGTGAACCTGACGCGCGACCCGTGGAACGGGCGGAATTTCGAATATCTGGGCGAGGACCCGCTGCTGGCAGGCGTGCTGGCCGGGGAGCATATCCGCGGCGTTCAATCGAACAAGATCGTCTCGACCATCAAGCATTTCGCCTTCAACTCGCAAGAGACCGGGCGGATGATCATGGACGCGCGGCTGGACGAGGCGTCTCTGCGCGAAAGCGACCTGCTGGCCTTCCAGATCGCCATCGAGCGGGGAAATCCCGGCTCGGTCATGTGCGCCTACAACAAGATCAACGGCGACTGGGCCTGCGAGAACGACTTCCTGCTGAACCAGGTGCTGAAGCGTGACTGGCAGTACGACGGCTGGGTCATGTCGGACTGGGGCGCGGTCCATTCGACCGAAAAGGCGGCCCTGGCGGGTCTGGACCAGGCCTCGGGCCAGGAGCTGGACCGGGCCCTCTATTTCGACGCCCCGTTCCGCGCGGCCCTGGACGCCGGACGGATCCCTGAGGCGCGGCTGGACGATATGGTGCGTCGCCTGCTGGTCGGCCTGATCGAGACCGGGGTCTTGGACGCGCCGGTGGTGACGACCGAACAGCCGATCGACTACGCCCAGAACGCCGAGGTCGCACAGCGCGCGGCCGAGGCGGGGAT
The DNA here is from genome assembly GCA_046314055.1 of Brevundimonas sp. GTDB lineage: Bacteria > Pseudomonadota > Alphaproteobacteria > Caulobacterales > Caulobacteraceae > Brevundimonas. The sequence continues at coordinate 16,214 of JBKBXN010000008.1, read as the reverse complement.
CGTCCTGCTGAAGAACGAGGGCGGGGTCCTGCCGCTGGCCAAGACGGCGAAGCGGATCGTGCTGATCGGCGGCCATGCCGACGTCGGCGTCCTGTCGGGCGGCGGATCGTCCCAGGTGCGGTCGGTCGGGGGAGCGCCGGTGGAGATCCCGCTGACCTCGGGCGCAGCGGCCTCGTTCGCGCGGATCACTTGGCACGCCTCGTCGCCGCTGAACGCCATTCGCGCCGTCGCGCCGGACGCGACCGTAACCTATGTGGACGGCAGGGATGCGGCGGCTGCGGCCGCTGCGGCGCGGGCCGCCGACATCGCCGTCGTCTTCGCCACCCAGTGGACCACCGAGGCTCAGGACGTCGAGAGCCTGTCGCTACCTGACAATCAGGACGGGCTGATCGAGGCCGTGACCGCCGCCAACGCCCGGACCGTGGTGGTGCTGGAGACCGGCGGGCCGGTGCTGATGCCTTGGCTGGAGAAGACTCCGGCGGTGATCCAGGCCTGGTATCCCGGCCAGCGCGGCGGCGAGGCCATCGCCCGCATCCTGTTCGGCGAGGTCAATCCGTCGGGCCGCCTGCCCATCACCTTCCCCGCCTCGGCCGACCAGGCGCCGCGTCCGACCCCGCCGGGTCTGGCGGAGATGAAGGCCGTGGACGCCGCGGCCGCCGCCAATCCGGGCGCGCCACAGGGGGCCGAGCTGCAGCCCTTCACCGTCGATTATCCGGAAGGGTCGGACGTCGGTTATCGCTGGTACGCCCGCGAGGGCCGCAAGCCCCTGTTCCCGTTCGGACACGGGCTCAGCTACACAAGCTTCGCCTACTCGAACCTTGCGGTGTCCAGCGCCGACGGGGTCAGCGTCAGCGTCGATGTGACCAACACCGGCGATCGCGCCGGCGCCGAGGTTCCGCAACTGTACGTGGCTTCGGGCGATCAGCCCCGCCGTCTGGCCGCCTTTGCGCGAGTGCCCCTGGCGCCCGGCGAGACGCGCCGCGTCACTCTGGCGGCCGAGCCGCGCATCCTGGCCGAGTACGACACGGCTCTGCCCGGCTGGCGCATCGCGCCTGGCGATTACCGCATCACCGTCGCTCGCGACGCCGCCGAGGCGGGGTTGAGCGCGAAGGCCACGCTTTCAGGGTCCACCATCAAGCCTTGAACCAATGCCGCACAACAAAACGCGGCGCCAATGAGGAGGGAGAACGAGATGAGAATCCACAAGAGGCCCATGCTGGCGGCCTTGATGGCCAGTTCGGCGCTTGTCGCGCCGGCCTATGCCCAGGTCGCGGAACAGGCGCCGATCCCGGCGCCCCAAGACCCGACCGAGGTCGGCGAGATCATCGTCACCGGCATCCGCGCGTCGCAAACCCAGTCGATCAACGTCAAGCGCAACGAGACCGCCATCGTTGACGCCATCTCGGCGGAAGACATCGGCAAACTGCCTGACGTCACCGTCGCCGACGCCCTGCAACGCATCGCGGGCATCCAGATTCGCCGCACCGCCGGTGAAGGCTCGACCGTCAACATCCGCGGCCTGCCGCAGGTCGTGACCCTGCTGAACGGCGAACAATATCTGAGCCCCGGCAGCCTGGGCAGCGCCCAGCCGAACCTGAACGACGTGCCGTCGCAGCTGATGAACTCGATCGTCGTGTTCAAGTCGCAGGACGTGTCGAACGCCCAGTCGGGCATTTCGGGCACCATCGACCTGCGCACGCGCCGGCCGATGGACTTCAGCTACGGCACGACCGTCGCCGGCGCCGCCGAATACCAGACGGGAGAGCGCACCCGTCAGGACGACTATCTGCTCAACGGCCTGTTGAACTGGCGCGGCGACCGGATGGGCGTGATGATCTCGGGCGTGCTCAGCGAGTCCAACCTGGGCAACAACTACGCCGGCACCGCAGGCAGCCTGTTCGGCAGCAATGATTGGGGCGGTTCGGGCAACGCCTGGCTGGCGCCGCACGGCTATGAAATGTTCAACCGCGTGGTTGAACGCGAACGGATCGGCCTGAACGGCGCCTTCCAGTTCGACATCGAGGACGGCATCCGCCTGACGGCCGAGGTCTTCTACACCAAACAGGACGAGTATAACCGCGCCGCCGGCCTGAACGTCTCCAACCGCTGGAGCGGCCTGGGCTGGACCACGCCCACCGAGTCGACCGACACGGGTCTGGGTTGGCTGGACGTCGACGAATATGACCTGGACGCCTGGTGGGTGAACTCCTTCACCGTCAACCGCGTCACCAACAACGAGTCCAAGAACTTCAACCTGGAACTGGACTACGACAAGGGCGGCCCCTTCACCTTCAACGCGCGCGCGATCAAGGCCGACGCCTCCCTGCTGAGCATGAACGGCCAGGTTCAAGGCGACCTGTCGAACTGGCAGTACGGCCCTGACCGCGCCTTCACCCTGTTCCGCCAGGGCGGAGACCGTACCCGCGGCACCTTCTACCCCGCCTCGATCGCCGCCCTGTACCCTGCCTCGCAGTATTCGAACGGCGTGGTCGGCAGCCAAGGCGGCCGCTATATCAATCCGAACCCGCTGGGCTATGGGGCGGATCCGCAACTGCACATCGACGTCGGCGGCTCGAAGCTGGCCTGGAGCGGCTTCGAGAACAATGTCCCTGGTGGCTTGGGCAATGTGCCGCTCAGTCAGTATATGTCGAACCTCGATTCCTATACGGTCGGCGCCTACTCGTCCGAAGGCAACCAGCGCAACAATTCGGACCTGACCGTCGTTCGCTTCGACGGCTCGTACGAGTTCCAAGAAGCTCCGGCCTTCGGCTTTCTGACCCGTGTCGACGCCGGCGTCCGCCACAGCGCGCGTGAGGTGGAGATCACCAACTTCCACCTGTTCTCGGACTTCTACGCAGGACAGGGCGCCGGCAACCCGGCGGGCTGTTCGGCCCAGTGGAAGGCCATCGACGTCGTGATGGACAATCCGCAGTGCCAATCGGGCGAGTATGTGCCCAATCCGAGCTTCAACCCCGCGCTCGCTGTCGCCGCTACGCCGAGCAGCTGTACCGCAGGCACGGTGGCGAACGCCCCCACCTGCTTCCAGGGCTATACGGTCAACCGCCCGACGCTGCTGCGTGAGAACAACAACACCTATTTCCTGACCGACTTCGGTTCGGTGGCCTCGGGCATTCCCGGGGTGTGGGTGGCGGATCCCCGCGACTTTGACGATCCCCGCGCCTTCCAGCAGCGGGTGTTCGGCAACGCCTATGACGTGATTATCCCCGGCAACTCGTATGACGTCGACCTCTATGAGGACAGCGCCTATGTGAACGGGGCGATCGAGTTCGGCCAACTGCACGGCGACGTCGGCGTGCGTATGGTCCGCACAGAACTGCGCGTCCGTCAGAACCAGACCGGCGATGTCCGCGCCTATGGCGACACCAACAACGACATCGGCGACACCCTCTCCAGCCGCAGCTACACTGACTGGCTGCCGTCGGTGAACCTGGCTTATGACTTCAGCGAAAAACTGCGTCTGCGGGCCGCCTACGCCAAGACCATGATCCCGCTTGATCTGGGCAACTACGGCGGCGGCGTCACCGTCTCGACCGCCGACTCGCTTGGCCCGACCCCAGACGATCCGACCGCTCCGCCGGTCGGCGTCCGTCGGGTCACCGGCGCCACGCTGGCCGGCAGCCCGGACCTGGATCCGTGGCGTTCGGACAACTTCGACTTGGCCCTCGAGTACTATTACGGCCCGACGACGCTGTTCAACATCGCAGCCTTCCGCCTGAACATCGACAGCTTCATCAGCCGCGGCACCGTGACCTGCGGCGCTGAATATCCCGATGGCGACGGCGTCATCCGCCGCTGCGTGGATATCAACCGCCCGATCCAAGGCGACGGCGGTCAACTTCAGGGTGTCGAAATCGGCGCCAAGATCGGTCTGTCAGACTTCATCGACACCCCGATCTGGTCTGACTTCGGCTTCGACGGCAGCTATACCTATTCGGACAGCTCCTCGAACTCGACAGCCCTGAACGGAGACGAACTGCCGTTCCAGGACAACTCCGAGCACTCGCTGAACGCCGCCGTCTGGTATCAGGGCGAAAAGCTCCAGGCCCGCGTCGCCTGGAACTATCGCACGCCGCGTCTGAGCAGCACCTTCGGATCGATCCCGATCTACCAGGACACGTCTCAGTACGTGGACGTCAATGTGACCTATGACGTCAACGAGCTGGTCACGGTCTACGCCAACGGCTCCAATGTCTTGGGCGAGATCGAGGAATACTACCTCGAGTTCAAACCCGGCGCGGAACAGTTCCAGAGCCGCAACGAGTTCGAGCCGCGTTACACCATCGGCGTGCGCGCTCGCTTCTGATCTCTTTCCTGAGCAGACTGGCCGGCGACATTCGTGTCGCCGGCCTCTTTTTTCGCGTATTGGTACCGAGCCATGGATGAGATCGACGATCCTCGCATCCGTTCCGTCGTCATCGTCGGCGGCGGCACCGCCGGCTGGATGACGGCTGCGGCCCTGGTTCAGCATTTCCGCGCCACCCCGCTGAAGATCACCGTGGTCGAGTCGTCCGACATCGGCACCATCGGCGTGGGCGAGGCGACCATTCCCACCATCCGTCGGTTTTATGCGCAGCTGGGCCTGCGCGACGACGACGTGATGCGCGCGACCCAGGCGACCTGCAAACTGGGTATTCGTTTCATCGACTGGTCCGGGCCGGGCTCGGACTTCATCCATCCCTTTGGCCTGTATGGTCAGGACGTTAAGGGGATCGGGTTTCATCATTACTGGCTGAAACAGCGCCGCGCGGGCGAACCCGCGCCGCTGGCGGCCTATTCGCTAGGGGCGGCGCTGGCCGCCGGCGGCAAGTTCACCCTGCCGTCGCCCAATCCGCCGTCGCAGTTGTCGGTGTTCGACTGGGCGCTTCATCTGGACGCCAGCCTGTTCGCCCAGCATCTGCGCGCCTATGCCGAGACCGGGGGCTGCGCCCGGATCGACGCCCGGATCCGCTCGGTCGAACTGCGGCCCGAGGACGGGTTCGTTCGCGCCCTGACGCTGGATGACGGACGCGAGGTCGAGGGCGATCTGTTCGTCGACTGCTCGGGCTTCAAAGGGTTGGTGATCGGCGAGGCGTTGGGCGTCGGGTTCGAGGACTGGGGCCGCTGGCTGCCGTGCGACGCCGCCTATGCGGTGCAGAGCGAGAACCGGCCCGGCGACGCCCCCGCCCCCTTCACCCGCGTGACCGCCCGGTCGGCCGGATGGCAGTGGGGCATCCCGCTGCGCCACCGGGCCGGCAACGGACTAGTCTTCTCCAGCGCGCACCTCAGCGACGATCAGGCCTTGTCCGAGCTGATGCCTCATCTGATGGGCGATCCGTTGACGGAGCCGCGCCGCATTCCGTTCCGCCCCGGCCGTCGCACCCAAGCCTGGGCCAAGAACTGCGTCGCCATCGGTCTGTCGGCGGGCTTCCTGGAGCCGCTGGAGAGCACCAGTATCGCTTTGATCGAGACCGGGATCGAACGGCTGAAGGCCCTGTTCCCCGACCGCCGCTTCGCCCAGCCGATCCTGGACGAGTTCAACGACCAGACCGCGCGCGAGATGGAGCGGGTCCGCGACTTCATCATCCTGCACTACAAGCTGAACCGGCGGACCGACACCGACTTCTGGCGCGACTGCCGCGCTATGGCGATCCCGGAGACGCTGGAGCGCAAGATCGCCCTGTGGACCGCGCGGGGCCAGTTCGTGCGCTATCGGTGGGAGATGTTCCACCCGGCCAGCTGGCTGGCGATCTATGACGGCTTCGGCCTGTATCCCGACCATCATGATCCCGCCGTGGACGCCATGGACCCCGCCTATCTGGCGCGCAGTCTGGCCGAGATGCGCGCCAATATCGCCGATCTGGTCGCCCGCACCCCCGACCACGCCCAGTTCCTGGCGGGGCTCGACCCCGCCGCCTCCGCCGCCCCCGCCTCAGCCGCATGAGACCCGACATGGACCAGCCCCGCCGCCCCCTGAAGAAGATCTGCATCGTCGGCGGGGGCACCGCCGGCTGGGTCGCCGCCGCCCTGATGGCCGAACATTTCAAGGGGCGGATGGCCGAAATCGAACTGGTCGAATCCGACGACATCGGCACCATCGGAGTCGGCGAATCCACCGTGCCGCCCTTCCTGGAAATGCTGAAGCGATTAGGCATCGACGAGCGCGACTTCATCCAGAAGACCCAGGCCAGCTTCAAGCTGGGCATCCAGTTCGAGGACTGGACGCAGAAGGGCGAGAGCTATTTCCACCCGTTCGGCGCCGTCGGGGTTCCGGTGGACGTCAGCGACTTCTATCCGGTCTGGCTGAAGGCGCGGATGAACGGCTACGACCGGCCGCTGATGGACTTCGCCGCCGCGGCCCGGATGGCGGCTCAGGAGCGGTTCATGCTGCCCTTCAAGGCCCAGCGCACCCCGGTTGGGGGCGCCGCCTACGCCGTTCACGTCGACGCGAAACGTGTGGCCCGCTATCTGCGCGACTTCGCCGAGGCGCGGGACGTCAAACGCACCGAGGGGATCGTCGAGGATGTGATGACGCGGCCCGACGGCTTCGTCAGCGGGTTGAAGCTGAAATCGGGCCAGACGGTCGAGGCGGACTTCTTCATCGACTGCACGGGCTTCCGCGCCCTGCTGATCGGCAAGACGCTGGGCGTCGGCTATACGGACTGGTCCGAGTGGTTGATGTGCGACCGGGCCATCGCGGTCCAGACCGAGAATGTCGGCCAGCCCAAACCCTATACCCTGGCCCAGGCGCAGGACTGCGGCTGGCGCTGGCGGATTCCGCTGCAGCACCGGACCGGCAACGGCCATGTCTTCTGCAGCCGCTACATGTCCGACGACGAGGCCACGGCGACCTTGATGGCCCAGGTCGAGGGTCGGCCGGTGGTCAATCCGATGGTGGTGCCGTTCAAGACCGGGGTCCGCGAAAAGATCTGGGACAAGAACGTCCTGTCGCTGGGCCTGGCGAGCGGATTCATCGAGCCGCTGGAATCCACGGCCATCCACCTGATCTATCGCGGCATGGACTTCCTGTTCCGGCTGATGCCGGACCTGGACTGCGATCCGAACCTGGCGGCCGAGTATAATCGGCGGATGACGGTGGATTATGAGGAGATCCGCGACTTCATCATCCTGCACTACGCCCTGACGCGACGGGACGACACGGCCTTCTGGCGGCAATGCCGGGACATGGTCCTGCCCGAGGGCTTGCAGCACAAGCTGGAGGTCTTCCGCGCCAACGGCAGCCTGGTCGAGGCGCTGGATCCATTGTTCCGCAATGTCAGCTGGTATGCGGTGATGGACGGGATGGGGGTGCGGCCCCGCTCGTATCCGCCGTTGGTGGACCGGATCGATTTCGCCGGCCTGACCGACGAGATGGACCGCGCCGCCAATATTCTGAACGCCTTCGTCGCCGACCTGCCGACGCATCAGGCCTTCATCGACACCCATTGTCCGGCCCCCTCCGTAGACCTTCCCGCGCCATTGGCCGTGCCGGCCTGACATCGGCGCGCTTGCCTTGGCGCGGCCAAGCCTGACAGAATGGCGGCGGGGATAAGGGATCAGAGTTTGCGCCGCGCCGTCACCATCAAACACGTCGCCGCTGAGGCGGGCGTTTCACTGCAGACCGTGTCGCGGGTCATCAACAACGAGCCGAATGTTCGCCCCGTGGTTCAGGAGCGGGTGCGGGCCGCCGTGGCCAAGCTTGGCTATGTGCCCAGTCTGGCGGCGCGGCGAATGGGGGGATCACGCTCCTATCTGTTGATGGCGCTGAACGACCGGGACCGAACCATAGAGGGCTGGAAGTCCGGTGAAGGCACCGACTGGGTCGACCAGATGCTGATGGGCGGCATGCTGAAGTGCGAGGCCCACGGCTATCGGATGATCTTCGAACTGGTCGACACCCATTCCGACCATGTCGATGCGGCGGTGCGCGGGGCCATTGCGGCCTTGCACCCCGACGGCGTCATCCTGACCCCGCCCCACAGCGAGAACCCCGCCATCACCGGCCTGCTAAGCCGGCTTGGTCTGCCCTTCGCCCGCATCGCCTCTATCGCCGAGGGAGACGGGTTCGCCGTGTCGATGGACGACGCCAAGGCGTCCGCTTTCGCCGTCGATCACCTGCTGGGTCTGGGCCATGTCCGTGTCGGTTTCATCACCGGCAGCGAGGAATACGCCGTCAGCGGTGCGCGGCTGGACGGCTATCGGCAGGCCATGAGGGCCTCGGCCCATGGGCTGGACGAGACACTGATCGCGCGCGGGGATTTCTCCTATGAGTCCGGCGTGTCCGCCATGGAGGCGCTTCTGGCCCTGCCGTCGCCGCCGACAGCCATCCTGGCCAGCAATGACCGCATGGCCCACGCCGCCTTGCGCACGGCCAAACGGAACGGCCTATCGGTGCCTGGCGACCTGTCGGTCATCAGCTTCGACAACACGCCCTTGGCCCGGTTCGCCGACATGACCGCCATCATTCAGCCGATCGCCGAAATGAGCGCGGTCGCCGCCAACTTGCTGATCCGCTCCACGGCTGGCGACACGGGATTGCCCCGGCAAAGCATGGTCGATTTCGGCTTTGCGCCCAGAGGCTCGACGGCGGCGCCGAAGACCTGAACCGCCGCCCGACGCGGGCTGGCGGTTAATGAAACGTACACGGCTTGAATGTCTTTCATTCGCCGTCTCAACGTCATCCATCAGCATTCCCAGCGTCGCCTCAGCGACATCGCCGCCGGTTACTGATCGCCGTTCAGGCCAAGCTTGGGGAAAAACGATGGCGAATGAATTCAAGACGCGGCTTATGGCTGCGGCGGCGATGACCGGCGCGATGGCGGCGGCGTACGGGGCTCAGGCCCAGACGGCTGAACCGGCCACGCTGGACGAGATCATCGTCACGGCACAGCTGCGCGAACAGAAGACCATCGAGGTGCCGTTCGCCCTGACCGCCTATTCCGGCCAGTTCCTGGAAGACCTGGGCATTCAGGAGTTCGAACAGCTGTCGGCCTTCGTGCCCGGCTTCCTGGTGCAGAACCAATCGCCCAACAACCCCGGCTTCGTGATGCGCGGCATCACCTCCGACTCGGGCGCCGCGACGGCCGAGGCGCGCGTCTCGGTGTTCCAGGACGGCGTGTCGATTTCCAAGTCGCGCGGCTCCTATGTCGAACTGTTCGATCTGGAACGGGTCGAGATCGCCAAGGGTCCGCAGTCGACCCTGTACGGCCGCGGCGCCCTGATCGGGGCTGTCAATCTGGTCCAGAACCGCGCCCAGCCCGGCGCGACCGAGGCCTATGCCAATATCGAGGCCGGCAACGAAGACTATCGGATGGTCGAGGGCGCGCTGAACCTGCCCGTCGGCGAGACGGCCGGCCTGCGCGTCGCCACCCGCCTGAAGACGCGCGGCGGTTCGGTCGAGAACCTGCTGGGCGGCGAAGACTATAACGCCATCGAGACCAAGGCCGTGCGCCTGTCGGGCGCCTGGGAGCCGTCGGACGCCATGCGGTTCGACGTGATCGGCAACTATCAGAACGACAACGCCTCGGGCACCTCGTTCAAGTCGATGGCCTATGAGCCCGCCAATCCGACCACCGGCGCGGTTCTGGGCGGCACGGAGCCCTGGGAGGGCGCGGCCCTGACGCCGGGCGCTGACTTCGACGGCGGCAAGACGCTGGGCCTTACCCGCGAAGTCTGGGGCGTGACGGGTCTGGCCCGGATCGACCTGAATTCGGCCTGGAGCCTGAACTCGACCACCGCCTATCGCGAGTTCGACAACTACGAGACCTTCGACGCCGACGGCGTGTCCCTGCCGATCCTGACGGCGGCGGAAGAGACCCATGGCGAACAATGGAGCCAGGACCTGCGTCTGGGCTTCGACAACGGCGGTCCCCTGAGCGGTTTCGTTGGCGCCGGCTGGTTCCATGAGGAAGGCTATCAGCGCACGCCGACCCAGTGGAACGAGAGCATGGCCCTGGCGCAGTTGTCCGGCCTGCTGGACGGATCGGCGACGGCGGTGGGCGACAACACTCTGCCAGCCTCGGTCTATCCGACCGTGGCGACCGGCATCCTGGCCTCGCTGCTGACGCCGCTGGGCGCCGGCGCCCTGGCTGCGCCGATTGCGGCCAATCTGGACTCGAACCATATCGAGACCCCGATCAACAGCTCGGAGCTGACGTCCTATGACGTCTTCGCCGACGCCACCTACGCCTTCACCGACCGGTTCGAGATGTCGGCCGGGGTGCGCTACACCCGCGACGACAAGACGACCGGCTACGCCAGCTCGGTCGAGAGCCGCTCGGCTCTGGGCGCCCTGCTGGCGATCCAGGCCGGCGCGATCCCGGCGGCCCAGTTGCCGGCCTTCCTGTCGGCCATGGCCAGCCCGGCCTTCGCCAGCCTGCCGGCCAGCGCCTTCCCGCTCTTCGGCCTGACCTCTCAGCCGACCGCCAACAACGGCGACTTCTCCTACTATGACTCGGAAGATGACGGCGTCACTTGGCGGGTCACGGCCCGCTACGAACTGACCGACGACACCAATGTCTACGCCAACTATGCGCGCGGCCGTCGTCCGGAAGTGATCAGCGCCTCGGGCCCGTCCGCTCCCGGCGGCGCGCCGCGCTTCAGCCCAGTCGACGCCGAAACCGTCGACAGCTACGAGATCGGAGCCAAGTCGGCCCTGCTGGACGGCCGTCTGCGCGTCGACGGCGCGGTCTTCATGTACAACTACGAAAACTTCCAGACGACGATCCAGGAAGGCACCCAGACGATCACGACCAATGCGGGCGAGGCCAAGTCCTATGGCTTCGAGGGTCAGGCCAACTTCGCCGTGGCGTCGATGCTCGATCTGTTCGCCACCTATGCCTACAACCACTCGCGCTTCGAGAACGGCATCTACGAAGGCAACCAGTTCCGCCTGTCGCCGGACAACGCCGCCTCGATCGGCGCGACCTGGCGCCTGCCGGTCGCCGGCGGAGAGATCGAGGTCCAGCCGACCTACACCTGGCAGTCCAAGGTCTTCTTCGACGACGACAACGACATCCCGGCTCTGCAGACCAGCAACATCGTCGCCGACCTGGCCCAAGACGAATACCAGGACGCCTATGGCCTGCTGAACCTGCGGGTTCGCTACACCCCGGAAGGCGGGAACTGGGGCGTCGAAGCCTTCGGCGAGAACGTCCTGGACGAGGAATATATCAAGGACGCCGGCAACACCGGCGACGCCCTGGGCATGCCGACCTTCATCGCCGGTCGCCCGGCGGCGTACGGCCTGGTGTTCAAGCTGAAACTGTAAGGATCGAACCATGACTCTGGATCGCCGCAGCCTCCTGGGACTGCTCGGCGCGGGCGCGGCGACGCCCGCCGTCGCCCAGTCCGCCCATACCGGTCAGGTCGCCTTCCTTCACGGGGTGGCCAGCGGCGATCCGGATCAGCACTCCGCCGTCTTCTGGACGCGCGTCACCCCGACCGATCCGTCGGTCGGGGAGGTCGCCGTGGTGCTGGAGGTGGCCCGTGACGCCGCCTTCGGCGACATGGTTCGCCGTTCGACAGGCCTGCGCGCCCGGGCCACGCGCGACTTCACCGTCAAACACGATCTGGACGGCCAGGGCCTGGAGCCGGGCCGCGAATATTTCTACCGCTTCATCGCCAATGGCGTAACCTCGCCGGTCGGGCGGGTCCGAACCTTGGACCAGGGCGCAACGCCGCAAGTGAACCTGGCCGTGGTCTCGTGCCAGCTCTACCCCGGCGGCCTGTTCAACGCCTATGAGGCGATCTCGCAACTGGAGCGGTTGGACGCCGTCGTCCACCTGGGCGACTATATCTACGAATATGGCGCCGCGCCCGACGATTACGGCATGACCACCGGCGCAGCCCTGAACCGGGCGCCCCTCCCGCCGCACGAGATCGTCAGCCTGGCCGACTATCGGACGCGCCACGCCCAGTACAAGACCGACCCCGATCTGCAGGCCGCCCACGCCCGCGCCGCCTTCATCTGCGTGTGGGACGACCACGAGGTCGCCAACGACGCCTGGATGCTGGGGGCCGAGAACCATCAGTCGGCGACCGAAGGCGACTTCGCGACGCGCAAGGCGGCGGCCCTTCGCGCCTATTACGAATGGATGCCGATCCGCGAGGCCAAGGCCGGCGGCATGAAGGAAGCGATCAACCGTAGCTTCCACTTCGGCGACCTGGCCAGCCTGCATATGGTCGAGACCCGGCTGCTGGCCCGCGCCGAACAGATGGATTTCGCCAACATCCCCAAGAGCGCCGACGGCCGTCCCGACCTCGCCGCCTTCGAGGCGCAGCGCCAGGATCCGTCGCGCGACCTGCTCGGCGCCGACCAAAGGCGCTGGCTGGGCGAGGCCATGAGCCAGTCCAAGGCCGCCGGCCGCCCGTGGCAGATCCTGGGCAACCAAGTCGTGATGGCCCGGGTCAAGGGACCGAATATCGAAGAAATGGTGCCGCCGGCCCAGCTGGCGCAGATGATCGCCGGCCTGCCCGCCGAGTACCAGCCCCAGGTGCAGGGCGCGATCCAGTTGTTCAAGCTGGGCCTGCCGTTCAACCTGGACAGCTGGGACGGCTACCCCGCCGGACGCGAGCGCCTGTACGAGACGATGAAACAGGCGGGCGTCGAGCCCATCGTCCTGGCCGGCGACAGCCACGCCTTCTGGGTCAACGAACTGTATGACGAAGGCGGCGAGCGCCGCGCGGTCGAGTTCGGAACCTCGTCCATCTCCAGCCCGTCGCCGGGCGATCTGGTGGCCGGCTTGCCGCTAGGCCTGGCGCTTCAGGCCGCCAATCCCGAGGTCAAGTTCTGCGACCAGTCCGCCAAGGGCTATGTGCTGCTGACCCTGGACCGGGACCAGGCCGTGGGCGAACTGCGCGCCGTCTCGACCATCCTGGCCAAGCCGTATGAGAACAAGACGGTGAAAACCTATCGGCTGGCGCGGACCGAGACCGATCTGGGCCCGCTGGAAGACGTCACCGCACCCGCCTGATCGAGGCCACCGCCAGGGTCGCCCCGCCGAAACAGGCGGTGGCGGCCAGGAACAGGCTGCGGAAGTCCAGGCCCAGGTTCTCCAGCAGGACCAGGGCTATCAGGGGTGCGATCGCCTGGGGCAGGGTCACGGCCAGATTGATCAGGCCCAGATCCTTGCCTCGGTCCTCGACCGACGGCAGGACATCGGTCATCAGGGCGATGTCGATGGCGCCATAACAGCCCTGGCCCACCCCATAGAGGGCGAAGGCGACGACCACGGTCGTCCAGTCCTGAGTGGTCGCCATGACCGCCGCCGCGATGGCCAACAGCACCCCGCCCGCGATGGCGAGCGGCTTGCGCCTTGTGATCCGCGAGCCGCCCATGGCGACGATGGTGCTGACCCCGACCACCCCGACGACGGCGATGGCGGTCAGCAGCGAATGGCCGGCCTCGGCCGAGCGTCCGGGGAAGAGGCGCGGAAACCCGATGGCGTCGGCGATGTAGAAAAGCAGATAGAAGGCCACCAGCGAGTAGCCGGTGACGACCAGAAACCGATACGACCAGGCCAGGGTGAAGTCGCGAACGGCGAAGGGCCGGAGCAGGCTGGGCAGCGAAAAGCCCGACAGGGGCGCCCGCGCCCGGTCGGCCGGCACAGGATCCTCACGCGACAGCAGGGCGAACGGGACGGTCGCGACCAGAACGACGGCGGCCAGGGTCGCGAAGCGCGCGACCTCGCCCTGCGGCCCCCAGGCCATCACGACCGAGCCGATCATGGCGGCCAGCGGATAGCCCATGCCCATGACCGCAGACATGGCGCTGCGCCGGTTTTCGGGGACCCGGTCGGCGAACAGGGCGATCAGCGGGGCCAGCAGAATATTGAAGGTCAGCTGGAAACAGACCAGACTCAGCACCAGTCCCAGAGGGGTCGAAGACTGCTGGATGGCGGCGTAACTGCCGACCGTCAGAACGGCGCCGACCACGATCCACGGCCGCCGCCGGCCGTGCCGCGAGCGTGTCCGGTCGCTGAGGGCGCCGCCGATGATATTGCCGACCCCAGCCGCCATACAGCCCCAGAACAGGGCCTGGCTGAGCAGAGGCCCCTTGGCCTGGCCGTCGATAAGCTCGGCGTGGAGGGGCGCGAGCACCTGAAGCAGGGGCGCGACGCCGATGAAGGCGCCGATATAGGCGACGGCGTAACCGATCAGGAAGGCCGACCCGACCGGCCGGGGAGACGCGCCGGCGGTCATGCTTCTGGTCTCAGGCCCGGACGGCTCGGGTCGCTTCGACCCCCAGCGCGGTCAGGGACGCCGCCGCGATATGTTCGGCGTTCAGGCCCGCCTGGGCGTACATGGCGGCCGGGGCGTCCTGGTCCTGGAAGACGTCGGGCAGGTTCAGGGTGCGGACCTTGAGGCCGCGATCCAGCGCGCCCTTTTCGGCGAGCAGTTGCAGCACGAAGGCGCCGAAGCCGCCCATGGCCCCCTCCTCCACCGTGATCAGAGCCTCGTGCTCGCGCGCCAGGCGCAGGATCATGTCGGCGTCCAGCGGCTTGGCGAAGCGGGCGTCGGCGACGGTGGCGGACACGCCCCGCGCGGCCAGCAGATCGGCGGCCTTCAGCGATTCCTGCAGGCGGGTGCCCAGGGACAGGATGGCGACGGACGTGCCCTCGCGCACGATCCGACCCCGACCGATCTCGAACGGAGCCGCCAGTTCCGGAATCTCGACGCCGACGCCGTCGCCGCGCGGATAGCGGAAGGCGCTGGGACGGTCGTCGATGGCCAGGCTGGTCGAGATCATGCCCGCCAGTTCGGCCTCGTCGGCGGCGGCCATCAGCACCATGCCGGGCAAGGCCCCCATGAAGCCGATGTCGAACGAGCCGGCGTGAGTCGCCCCGTCGGCGCCGACCAGACCGGCCCGGTCCATGGCGAACCGCACCGGCAGCGACTGGATCGCCACGTCGTGGACCACCTGGTCGTAGCCGCGCTGAAGGAAGGTGGAATAGATGGCGCAGACCGGCTTCATCCCGTCCGCAGCCAGACCGGCGGCGAAGGTGACGGCGTGCTGTTCGGCGATGCCGACGTCATAGGTCCGCTCGGGGAAGGCCTGACCGAACAGGTCCAGCCCGGTGCCCGAGGGCATGGCGGCGGTGATGGCCACGATCGAGGGATCGACCTTGGCGTGTTTGATCAGTTCGGTCCCGAACACCTTGGTGTAGCTGGGGGCGTTCGACACGGACTTGGCCTGTTTGCCCGAGACCACGTCGAACTTGACGACGGCGTGCAGTTTGTCGGCGCTGCTCTCGGCAGGGGCGTAGCCCTTGCCCTTTTGCGTGACGACATGGACCAGGACCGGACGATCCTCGATGGCCGCCGCCTTCTTCAGGATCGGGACCAGGTTCTCCATGTCATGCCCGTCGATGGGGCCGACGTAGTAGAAGCCCAGCTCCTCGAAAAGGGTGCCGCCGGTGACCATGCCGCGCGCGTATTCCTCGGCCTTCTTGGCGGCGTTGCGGAACGGGCGCGGCAGGTGCTGGGCGACCGAACGGCCCAGGCGGCGGACGTTCTGATAGGCGCCGCCGGACACCAGACCGGCTAAATAGGCGCTCATGCCCCCGACCGGCGGGGCGATGGACATGTCGTTATCGTTCAGTATGACCATCAGCTGGCCGTTGGTCGCCTCGGCCGCGTTGTTCATCGCCTCATAGGCCATGCCAGCCGACATGGAGCCGTCGCCGATCACGGCCACGACCTTGTTCTTCTCGCCCTTTTGATCCCGCGCGGCGGCGAAGCCGAGGGCGGCGCTGATCGAGGTCGAGGCGTGGGCGGCGCCGAAGGGGTCGTATTCGCTCTCACTGCGCTTGGTAAAGCCCGACAGGCCGCCGGGCTGGCGCAGGGTGCGGATCCGGTCGCGACGGCCGGTCAGGATCTTGTGCGGATAGCACTGGTGACCGACGTCCCAGATCAGGATGTCCTTGGGCGTCTCGAACACATGGTGAAGCGCCGTGGTCAGCTCGACCACCCCCAGGCCGGCGCCCAGGTGGCCGCCGGTCACGGAGACGGCGTCGATGGTCTCGGCCCGCACTTCTTCCGCCAACTGCTTCAGCTGGGCGATGTCGAAGCCCCGCATGTCGGCGGGAAACTTGACGGTGTCGAGAAGCGGGGTGTCGGGCATTGAAGTTATTTAGTCCGAGAGAAGACCTTAGGCGAGCGTCCATGTCGTCCGAGGGGTTATCTTTCAACCCTTCACCGGCTGTGATGGTCCGCCA